>NZ_JBHWIJ010000216.1:0-14838 GCF_042732255.1 Kitasatospora sp. NPDC059803
GGCCTGCACCTCATGGTGCAGGCCGCCGCCCGGTGTGCGCAGTGTTGGCTGGCCGCGGTCCTCAAGGCCCGCCACCGGCCCCGGTTCGCGTCCGGGTGAGCTGGTCGGTGAGCGGTTACCAGCTTCCCTTGATGAGCGGTTACCAGCTTCCCTTGAGGGGGATCCAGCCGGGGTTGCCGAACTTCGTCGTCACGGCGGCGGTGCTGTTGTCGTTGCTGAGGTAGAACGTCGCGGTGGCCGGGTCGTAGCCGCCGACGCTGTCCTTGCCGGAGCCGTTCCAGTCGCCGACGAGGGGCTTCCAGCCGGGGTTGCCGAACTTCGCGGTCACGGCGGTGGTGCTGTTGTCGTTGCTGAGGTAGAAGGTCTGGGTGTTCGGGTCGTAGGCGCCGATGCTGGTGACGCCGTCGCCGTTCCAGTCGCCGACCAGCGGGGTCCAACCGGGGTTGCCGAACTTCGCCGAGCCCGCAACGGTGCTGTTGTCGTTGCTCTCGTAGAAGGTGGCGGTGGCCGGGTCGTACGCGCCGATGCTGTCCTTGCCGTCCTTGTTCCAGTCGCCGACCAGCGGGATCCAACCCGGGTTGCCGAACGTCGTGGTCACGGCGACCGTGCTGTTGTCGTTGCTGAGGTAGAACGTCGCGGTGGCCGGGTCGTACGCGCCGACGCTGCTGACACCGTCACCGTTCCAGTCACCGACCAGCGGGATCCAACCGGGGTTGCCGAACTTCGCCGAGCCCGCAACGGTGCTGTTGTCGTTGCTCTCGTAGAAGGTGGCGGTGGCCGGGTCGTACGCGCCGATCCGGTCCGAGTACGGCTTGGCGTGGTCGGTGCTCAGGCCCGCGTTGCAGTTGGGCCAGGCGCCGGGGCCCTGGCCGGCGAGGATCTTCTCCCCTACGAGGATCTGCTGCTTCTTGGTGGCGAGATCGGGCCGGGAAGCGTAGGCCAGGCCGCCGTAGGCCTTCCAGGTGGGCAGCGCGATCTGCAGGCCGCCGTAGTTGCCGTTGTTGGTGTTGATGCTCCAGTTCCCGGTGCTCTCGCACTGGGCGACCCTGTCCCAGGTGCCCACCGAGGCGGCTTGGGCCGGTGCCTGGGAGGCGACGGACAGGACGGCCGCCCCCAGGGCGACAGCGGCGAGCGAGCGGGTGCGACGGGTGTAACCGGTGTGACGGGTGGTCGACTTGTTCTCGGGCATGCTCAGCTGACTTCCTTTCGTGTCGGTTGGGGGCGGACTACCAGCGGCCGGCGATCGGGACGTCGCCGGGGCTGCCGTAGACGAAGCTGGCGGCGGTGGTGCTGTTGTCGTTGCTGAGGTAGAAGGTCTGGGTGCTCGGGTCGTACGCGCCGATGCTGGTGACGCCGTCGTTGTTCCAGTCACCGACCAGCGGGGTCCAGCCCGCGTTGCCGAACTTCACCGAGCCCGCGACCGTGCTGTTGTCGTTGCTCTCGTAGAAGGTCTGGGTCGTCGGGTCGTACGCGCCGATGCTGTCCTTGCCGTCCTTGTTCCAGTCGCCGACCAGCGGGATCCAACCCGGGTTGCCGAACTTCGCGGTCCCGGCGGCGGTGCTGTTGTCGTTGCTGAGGTAGAACGTGGCAGTGGCGGGGTCGTACGCGCCGACGCTGGTGACACCGTCACCGTTCCAGTCACCGACCAACGGGATCCAACCCGGGTTGCCGAACTTCGCGGTCCCGGCGGCGGTGCTGTTGTCGTTGCTGAGGTAGAACGTCGCGGTGGCCGGGTCGTACGCGCCGACGCTGGCGACGCCGTCACCGTTCCAGTCACCGACCAACGGGGTCCAGCCCGCGTTGCCGAACTTCGCCGAGCCCAGCGTGGAACCCGTGTTGTCGCCTTCGTAGAAGGTCTGGGTGGACGGGTGGTACACGCCGGCCTTCGTGGCCCGGGTCTGGACGTCATCGACGATGTTCTTGTAGCGCAGGGCCTTGTACTCGCCGTTGGGGTGCGAGTCGAGGGTGCCGTTGATGGAGGCGCCGGTGACGTGCTTCACCGGGGTGGAGCCGAAGGAGTAGTACGAGAAGGTCGTGTGGGCGGCGTCGTCCCACTTCTCGAAGAGCAGGACGTGGTTGTAGTAGCTGTTGAGGACGTCGCCGGCCTTGAGCTCGCTGCGCTGGATCCCGTAGGTGTAGGAGTCCTCGATGGCCCGGGTGTCGGGGCCGGTGCCGGCGCCCAGGTGCCAGGCCATGGAGACGTAACCCGAGCAGTCCGTACGGTAGTTGCGGCCGCTGGAGTCCGGGTACGAGCCGCCCTGGTTGTAGGGGATCGACTTGCCCAGCCAGTACTGCGCCCGCTGGATGACCTCACTGCGGGTGATCTTGCCGTCGATCGAGGACGAGGCGGCGGTGACGGCACTGGTCGCCGCGTGGGCCGCCGTGGTGGTGACGGCGGTCGCAACTATCGCACCGGAAGCGGCGAGGGAGGCCGCGAGGGCGACGTGGGCGAGCCTGGACAGCGTGGACGAAGGCATGGCGGAGCTCCTCTTGCGCGTTGCGCGTTGCGGGTTGCGCGGTGCGGGTTACTGGTTGCGAGTTCGAGACGGCATCGGATGCCGGGCAGCGTCGTGCGGGTTCAGCGGCGGCGCGGGTTCAGCGGCCGGGGGGCGCCGGTGGCTGGTAGCGCCGGCGCATCAGGGGTGAGGCCTGGTGGCCTCGGGCGATCAGGACGTGGGCCCGGCTCAGGGTGTCCTCCGCGACGGCGGGGTCACGGCTGGCGAGGTAGACGAGCAGGTCGACGCGGTCGGCCTCGCTTCGGACGGTGATGTGCTGGAGGCCGTCGTCGGGGCGGGCGTGGGCCCACAGGACGGCGCGGACCTCGGCCGCCTCACCTGCCTTGTCCGCCTCAGTCACCTCGGCCGCCTCAGCCGCCTCGCCGGCTGGAACCGGCCCGGTGCTCTGCCTGCGGTGCAGGGCGGCGTAGATGACGTCCATCCGCGGGTCAGCCGCCCCAGCCGAAGCTGGCGTTGACGGCGGTGTCCTGGGTGCTCACCGACAGGACGGCGGGGGCGGCGAGCAGCGCGCCCAGCGAGATGGCGATGGCCGCGGCGGCCTTGGCGATACGGGTCTGGATCACGATCGGTTGTCCTCAACTGTTGCTGGCACGAAGGGATTTCTCCGATCGGTGCGTCCCGCGGTCGACGCGCCGTCCGGCTGCCGTCCGGGCTGACTTTCTGGCTGACTCCCTGGCGGCGATCACTAGCTTTGCCGGTCGGGGGGCGGCTCGGAAGGCCTTGCGGGTGTCGCCAATCGGCCTGTCCGACTCCGGACAGACTGTCGCGGGCATGACAAGAACTGGACGGCGCGGCCTGCCGTCGAGGCCGGATATCCGACCTTGAGGGCGGTGTCATCCCATGAAAGGATCATGAAGCTTCGTGTGCTGTCACAGCCACGAAAGCTCACGGATCATCACACAAGGGGGACACCATGTTGCAGGCGCTTGGACTATCGGCCCGCGCCGAGCAGGTCTACCAAGCCCTGCTCGACCACCCCTCCGCCGACGTCGAAGCGATAGCCGGGCGCTGCGCGACCACCGCCACCCAGGTCCACGACTGCCTCGACGAACTCGGCGCCCTCATGCTCGTACGCGCCTCCGCCGACCACCCCGGCCGGATGCGCGCCGTCGACCCGGCCGTCGGCCTCGCCGAGATGCTCGCCCGCCAGGAAGCCGACCTCGCCGCCCGCCAGGCCGCCCTCGCCGCGTCCCGCGCCGCCGTCACCCGCATGGTCGCCGAACGCGCCGAACACCACGCCGCCCACGGCGAACGCCTGCTGGGCATGGACGCCGTCCACCACCGCCTGGAACAGATGAGCCGCACCACCACCACGGAAGCCCTCAGCAGCCAGCCCGGAAACCAGCGGCCCGAAGACCTCGACTCCTCCCGCCCCGGAGACGCCGGCGCCCTCGCCCGCGGCATCACCATCCGCACCCTCTACCAGGACTCCACCCGCCACCAGCCGCACGTCACCGGGTACGCCCACTGGCTGCTCAGCCAGGGCGGCGAAGTCCGCACCGCCCCCACCATCCCCCAGCGCATCGTCATCGCCGACCGCCGCGAGGCCCTCGTCCCCATCGACCCCGAGGACCACCGCAAGGGCGCACTGCACGTCACCGAACCCGGCATCCTCACCGCCCTGCTCGACCTCTACGAACAGGCCTGGAACACCGCCGTCCCGCTCGGCGCCACCGCCCCCGGCGACCCCACCACCGGACTCACCGCCACCGAACGCGAACTGCTGCGCCTGCTCGGCACCGGCCTCACCGACGACACCGCCGGCCAGCGCCTGGGCATCTCCTCCCGCACCGTCGGCCGCCACATGGCCTCCATCATGGAGCGGCTCAACGCCAGCAGCCGCTTCGAGGCCGGCATCAAGGCCGCCCAGAACGGCTGGCTCTGACCGGCTGGCTCCGACCGGCCCGAAGTGCGCCGTGTCAACCCGCAGCTCCCCGATGGATTGTCACAGTCCGGTCCTCGCGATGTCCTGGTGATTGTGACGCCACGCGTGCCACCGAAATGCACTGACCAACCGTCATGGTGGGTGTCCAGCAAGCCAGCACACATCGCCATCGGGGAGCCACCATGTCCGTCCGCCGCCGTCGCCCGCTGCTCGTCACCGCCGTCCTCGCCGTCGGGGCCGGACTCGTCCTGACCGCCTGCGGGCCCGACAACGCCGACCCGGCCGCCGGCCCGAAGGCCTCCCCCACCACCGCGGCCGTCGCACCCGCCCCCACCGGCGCGGCCCCCACCGGCGCTGCTCCCGCAGCGGGGTCACCGACCGCACCGGCCACGGGCGCGGCGTCGCACGCCCCCACGACCGCACCGCACACGCCGTCCGGCACCAGCCCCTCCACCAGCGCCCGGCCCGGCGGCGGCAACGCCCCCGCCCCCGCCGACGCCACCCCGTGCGACATCGGCAACCTCTCCATCCACGTCACCGCACGCCCCGGAGCACCCAGCCAGCGCGTCATCGAAGTCCACAACACCGGCACCACCGCCTGCAGCCTCAGCTCCTCCCCCGGCGTCAACCTCGGCAACTCCACCGCCCGCGACCAGAGCAACAACATCCGGCCCGTACTCGCCAGCGGCACCCTGCGCTTCCCCGTCCCCGCAGGCCAGAACGCCTACGTCGTCATCGACCTCAACCCCGGCGGCGCCACCACCGGCACCACCCCCGACATCAACGAGATCAACGTCCTCGCCGACCAGGACGACACCAACATGCCCCTCGCCGCCACCCACAACTTCCCACTCACCCCCGACACCCGCGTCCTCAACCCCCACATGGGCAACTACCGCGCCACCATCGCCGACGCCGTCACCTCCATGGCAGCCGCCGGCAAGTAGCCCCGGCACCACCACCATGGAGGGTGCCCGTCGGTCACGGGCCCGGTCGGTGTTCCGGTGCGACGGTGATCAGCGGGTGGAAGTGGGCGAGTTCGGCGGGCTCGTCGACCACCAAATGGCCCCGCCGGAACGGTCAAGCGTCTCGATGCACCACATCGCACCGCGCGACCCAGCGGATCGACCCCAGCGAATCGGGCAGGCAGGCCCGGGCCAGCGGACAGGCAACCCGGCACCCGTCCCGTCAGGGGCGGAGGGCAGGGAGGGGAATGCGCCCACGTCAGGCCCCGTACCGGTCGGCGAGTGCGCGGGCGGTCGCGGCCAGCCGGGCGCGCAGCTCCGGTGGTTCGAGGACCTCCACGTCGGTGCCCAGTCTCAGGAACTCGTCGTGGGCGTGGCCGAGGGACTCGATGGGCACGGACGCCCTGGTCCAGCCGTCCGCCTCGGCCACCCCCGAATCCGCGACCGCCCGGTCGAACGCGCGGCCGAGCTGCTCGCGGCCCCGGGCGACACCGCTCGGCGACAGTCGCACCGTCGCCTCCGCGGTGTGCAGTCGGGCATGGAAGTCGGCGAGCCCGTCCCGCCAGTGTGCAGCCAGGTCGAAGCTCGCGGGTATCTCGAACTCCTCTTCCAGCTCTCGCAGTTCGAGGATCTGGTCGACCCGGTACGTGCGCGGGGTGGCACCGCCCGCGGCAGCGACCAGATACCAGCGGCCGGCCTTGAGGACCAGTCCGTACGGCTCCAGTCGCCGTTCCACCTCGGTGGGCGCCTTCCACCGCCGGTAGCGGACCCACACCCTGCGCCGGTCCCAGAGCGCGGCCGCGACGGCCGCCAGGTGCGGCGTCTCGTCCACGTCCCCGTACCAGCCGGGCGCATCGAGGTGGAAGCGCTCCTGGATCAGCCCGGCCCGCTCGCGGAGCTCCGCCGGCAGGGCGGCCCGCAGCTTGAGCTGGGCGGCCGCCAGTACCTCGCCCAGGCCCAACTCGGCCGCCGGGCCGGGCAGCCCGGCCAGGAACAGGGCCTGCGACTCATCGGCGGTCAGGCCCGTCAGCCGGGTACGGTACCCGTCGAGCAGCTGGTAGCCGCCGCCGTGACCGGCCTCGCCGAACAGCGGGATCCCGGCGGCGCCGAGCGCTTCGAGGTCCCGGTAGACCGTGCGGACCGACACCTCCAGCTCGTCGGCGAGCTGCTGGGCCGTCATCCTTCCCCGGTTCTGGAGGAGCAGGAGCAGTGAGATCAGTCGGCTGGCGCGCACGGCTGTCAGTATCCACTGACAGGAGGTGTCAGTGGACCGGTTCTAGCCTGCGGCCATGATCGATTCCGACTTCCTCCACGGTTCCCGGGGCATGGCCGTCCGCAGACTCACCGGGGTTCCGGCCGACGGTGACAGCCGGGGGCAGGAGTTCTCCGTGAACGGCGGACACAGCCGGGTGCTCGACCGGGTCACGGAGCTCAGCCGTGTCCAGTTGCAGGACGCCTCGTGAGCATCGTCGAACTGCGCCAGTACACCCTGCACCCAGGTGCCCGCGACACTCTGATCACCCTCTTCGAGCGGGAGTTCGTGACCGGACAGCAGGCGGTGGGCATCACCGTCGGCGGCCGGTTCCGGGACCTGGACGACCCGGACCGCTTCGTCTGGCTGCGCAGCTTCCCGGACATGGCGTCGCGGGCACGGGCACTGCACGCCTTCTACTACGGGCCGGTCTGGCAGGAGCACCGGGACGCCGCCAACGCGACGATGGTGGACTCGGACGACGTCCTGCTGCTGCGCGGCCCGGGCTTCACCACCCCGGCCGACGCCGGACCGGTCGTCGCGACCATCTGCCACCCCCTGGACCCCGCCGCCTTCGCCGACCACTTCGAGCGGCACCTGCGCCCCGAACTGGCCGCCCGGACCCCGCCGTTGGCGGTTCACCGCACCGAACACGCGGAGAACGACTTCCCCGCCCTGCCCGTACGGGCCGGCGAGGACGTCCTCGTGTGGTTCACCACCGGCGACACCGCCCCCCTGCCGGACCTCTCGACACACCTGCACTCCGCCCCGCAGCAACTGCACCTCTCGCCCGTGCCGCAACACTCCCGCTGAAGCCTGTCGCAGAGGGCCGTGGGTGGGCAGGCCGACATCCGGCCGACCTGCTGCTCCACCCGCCGGGAACGGGGTTGTGCGAGGTGGCGACGGCCTGCACCACGCTGGTGCGGGCCGTCGCTCCCCGCTCCCAGACCGTTGGCCGGCGGGAATGGAGCAGTCCGGCTGGAGCACTACGAAGCGGCCGGTGGTTCCACCCGGGCGTGTGTCTCCGGCGGCACCGGGAAGCGCCTCAACAACTCGTCCATCCAGGCGGCCGGATGGGTGGCCGTCGCCGCACCACCGGGGAGGGCCCGCGCTTGGCGGATGCCCTCGATCAGCGCCTCGACGGCGGCCCGGGTGGTGTACCGGTCGGCGACCCACTGACGGCCCGCCCGCCGCACCTCGTCCTGGCCGGGCAGGTCGAGCAGCTCAAGGGCCTTGTCCGCCAACCGATCCGTTTCGAGCTCCGGGATCCGCCACGCGGACGGCGAGTCGAACAGTTCCGCTCCGCCGCCGGCGGCGTAACCGGCCACCAGGCAGCCGCTGGCCATCGCCTCGGCCAACGGCAATCCGAAGCCCTCGCCCTCGGGCGCCCCCAACGCGATGAACACCGACGTGTCGGACAGGACGCGAGCGACCTCCTCGTGGGGGACCGCGTGGATGTCGTACAGGTCGACGCCCTCGGACCGCGGGTCGGCGTGCAGCAGACGGCGGAGCAGCGTGGTCTCGATCGGGCGCTTGCGGGACATCCACGCGATGCGCCGAACCCGCTCGGTCGATGCCGGCCGGAACAACTCGGTGTCAATGACGTTCGGCACCAGGTGCGGTTCGAACTCGGGCAGGGCGCGGCGGAACATGTCGACGCCCGCCTTCGAGATCGTCCACAGAGCCGGCCGGTCCGACCAGCCCGGATACGGGCCCGGGTCGGGGCAGGTCAGGAAGTTGACGTAGTGCCCCTGCGAGTAGATGACCTTGTGGCCGCCGGGCGCCGGGTCGTGCCCCGGGACGACGCTGACCTCGTGCACCACGAGCACGTCCTCAGGCCCGAGGTCCAAGGTCATGCCGGACAGCGTCGGCACATCGTCGTCGAACCACGTGTAGCGGAATCCCGGCGTGGGCGTCCAACGGAACGCCTCGACGCCGACGGCCCGCAGCAGCGCGACCTGCTGGTTCAGCACTTGAATGCCGCCCAGCGGGAACTGGAACTCGAACGACGCGTAGATGACTCGGCCGGTCACCGTACCTCCCGGAGAAACAACGATCGGTGGGACCAGAGCATGGGGGTTACGGGCGTGGGTGGTTGGGCCAGGGAGGCGGCGTCACCCTCCCGGGGCCGTGGAGCAACGTCCATGCACAGCGGCTGGGCCTGGCCCGTACTCATACGCCCAGGGTGGCAGCAATGCCCCCGCGTGTCACCGGCCCGAATCGGCCGACGGCCGCCACTCTCGCCTGATCAACCCGAACACCCACGAGTCGGATACCTCGCCGTTCACGACGCAGTCTTCTCGCAACGTCCCTTCACGCACGAATCCGACCTTCTCCAGGACCCGGGCAGATGCCACGTTGCGCGTATCGGTCTCGGCCTGAACCCGATTCAGGTCCAGTGCGTCGAATGCCCACTGCAGCACGGCGGTTGCGGTCTCCGTCGCGAAGCCGTGGCCCCACATCGCTTCGTCGAGGCAGTAGCCCAACGACGCGCTGCGGTAGTCCGGATTCCATCCGGTCAGACCGCACCAGCCGACGAAGGCCCCGTCGGAAGCACGGTCGATGGCCACCCGCGCCCCGGTGCCTTCGTCCGCCATCTTCCGGCACATCGCGATGAAGCGCTCGGCGCGGGCCTGTTCGGTCCACGGCGGGGAGTCCCAGTAGCGCATCACACGGGTGCTGCTGTGCAGCGCGAAGAGGGAGTCCGCGTCGGCGTCGGTGAAGGGGCGCAGTCGCAGGCGAGCCGTGTGCAGAACGGGGGTGGCCAAAGTCATGCGCACCATCCTGTGTCCTCTTGGGCCGGCAGAACACCGAATATCCCTCAGGGGGTACTGACGGCCGACAAGCCGAACAGGAGGGCCAGGGCGAGCTGGAGGGTTGCGGATGCCGGGCGCCGCCGCCAGAGGCACAGGCCGCCGGTGACCAGTGTCGCCGTGAACGCGACGACCAACCGAGGGACAGCAGTACGTCCGCCGCATTGACGCCCGCCGAGGGCCGGGCAGAGCCCATGCCCAAGCGCGGCCTGAAGGACGGCGGCGAACAGGATGACATCCAGCGCCAGCAGACACGCCACCACGATCGGCGTGCCGTTCGAGCGATCCGACCGACCAGGCCGTCGAAGCCTCATGAATCCCCCCAGGAAGTGCGCCGCCGCGATGACCTCGTTGGCGTGACACCGAAGACCGTACAAGCCTCCGGTGACTCGACGCGATCGGCCGGCACCACCCTGCGTCGGCTCAACCACCCTACTGGCGCCGCGACTTCTGCCGAGCCGACCGCATGAGGGCCGGTCCGGCCGGGGTGCGGGTCAGGTGGTGCGGGCTCGGAGGTGGGCCCGCTCGCCCTGGTGCCCGAAGAGGACGAGGAGTTCGACGGTCCGGTCGCCGTCGGGTCCGAGCCAGTGCGGTACGTGGGTGTCGAACTCGGCGGCCTCGCCCGCTCTGAGGACCAGGCTCTGGTCGCCCAGCAGCAGGCGCAGCCTCCCCGCGAGTACGTAGACCCACTCGAAGCCCTCATGGATCTTCAGTTCCGGCTCGATGCCGGGCGCGGGTGGGATGAGGAGCTTGTGGGCCTGGACGCCGCCGGGGTGGCTGAGCGGCACGTAGGTCATCCCGTCCCGGACCACCGGGCGCAGGTGGATGCGCGGGTCCCCGGTGCGGGGCGCGCCCACGAGGTCGTCGAGGGGCACGGCGTGGACCTCGGCGAGCGGCAGCAGCAGTTCCAGGGTGGGCTTGCGGGTGCCGCCCTCCAGGCGGGAGAGGGTGCTCTCGTTGATCCCGGTCCGCTCGGCGAGTTCCGCCAGCGTCATTCCGCGCCGGCGGCGCAGCTCGCGCAGGCGGGGGCCGACCGCGTCCAGGACGTCCTTCTTCGCGTTCGCTATGCCACCAGGTTGCCGAAACGGCATGGAGCGTTGCTCGGGCCCGGGGCGGTACCGGGGGGGCGCAACAGACAGGGGGAAGGGAGACGGCGGAGGCCCTGCCACCGGGGGCCGTACGCCGTGCAGCGACCGCGGATAATGGCCGTGGCCGCGGGCCGGCGGCGCCGGCGGCCTCGATCGATGGAGAGGCAGAGGACGGATGACCCTGAAGGAAGGCCGGCGCGTCAGGTTGGCCGAGGATCTCGGGATCGGTGAGGCGGTCACCGGGGAGCCCGGGGCCGTCGTCGGGTTCCTCTCGCTGGGATCCGGGATGGAGGGCACCGTCGAGCGGGTGGACGGAGAACTCCCGGAGAGCCATGAGGTCCGCGAGTACCAGCGGCTCAAAGCGCTGTTCGAGGACTACGGGCACACCATGCCGGTGGCGAGCCGCGAGCGCCTAGAGGCGGAGATCGCCGCGCTGGAGCCGCAGTGGACCGCGCACCGGGAACGGGGGAACCGGGTGACGGTCCGGGTCCGGCTGGACAACGGCTTCGTCCTCGACGGGGCGGACCAGGACATCCTCACTCCACTGTGAGGGAGGACGTCCCGCAGCGGCGACAGTCCCGGCACTCGACTCCCGGGCCTTCGGCGGGACGGGCGGCCGCCCGGGTGCTCGTACACCAAGCCAACTGACAAACGATGGACGGGCGTTGCGAACGGCGCGGTGAACGGCGCGGGCCGCGCCGTCCATCGTTTGTCTGTCGGCGCGGCGCATCGTTCATCACGGCGCGGGACACAGCCCGCGCCACCCACCGAAGGCACACGGAATCGAGGGAACCATGCGTACCTCCGCACGCTTCGCGGCGTTGGCTGCGGTAAGCGCCATCGGGCTCGGCACCATCGCCACCGGCACCGCCCAGGCCGCCCCGGTCACCGCCCAGGCCACCGTCCAGGCGGCCCGGAGCACCACGGTCCACCTGCACAACGGAACCGGCTGCTCGCTCTACCGGACCAGCTACGCTCTGGCCCACGGCATCTGGACGCAGGGCCAGGAGCCGCCGCAGATCCTGGGGAACACCGGCGACGCCACCTTCCAGTCGGAGAGCAACGGGTTCCTGACCGGCACCGAGGGCTGGGCGACGTTCAGCACCTACGGCTGCGAGGAAGGCTGGCGCAACAACAACACCGTCCAGCTGCACTGGGCCAACCCCTACGCCGGTTCCAACAGCTACGACGAGAACGGCACCAGCAGCGTCTTCCGCACCACCCGTGAGAGCGGCTCCGGCGACAACGCCGACGTCTACTGGGGCGTGTGGAAGAACTGATCCCGGCCATCGGGCACCGCCAGGGTCGGGCAAGCGCCGCCAGATAGTCCAGGATCTGTCCGGCCACCGCCCCCCGGCGCCTGCGTCGGGTGATGCGGCGCCTGTACCGCCGCACCGCTCGCCGCACGCCACCGCATGAAAAGCATGAAAAGCACGAAAAAACGGTGCCCCGCCGGGGGGGGGGGGGGGGGGCGCCCCCCCCCCCCCCCCCCGCCAGCCAGCACCGCCGGGAAGCGGAGGAACCCGGGAACACCTCCAGCACGTGCTCACCGCAGTTGCCGCAGCAACCGCCGAGCGCCCCACCAGCCCCCTCCGGCCCGGTAATTCGATGGCGCGATGCGCGCCGAACCCCGACCCTGGTCACCGTGCCAGAACCCAAGCATCGGATCCGCGCCCTCCACACGGCCACCACGGTGACCGTGTACCAGGCGTACGCTCCGGAGATCGGCCTGCCCGCCGCACAGGACGGCCACTTCCCGGTTGCCTGGAAGAGGGACCGAATGACGTGGATCAAACCGTCGTTCCTGTGGATGATGTACCGCTGCGGCTGGGCGGGCAAAGAGGGCCAGGAGACCGTCCTCGCGATCGAGATCACCCGTGCGGGCTTCGAATGGGCCCTGGCAAACGCCTGCCTGGCCCACTACGAACACGGGCTGCACCCTGACCGCGCCACCTGGAAGCGCCAGCTGAAGCGGGCCCCGGCCCGGGTGCAGTGGGATCCCGAACGCGATCTGCACCTTCAGCCGCTCCCCCACCGTTCGCTCCAGCTCGGCCTCGCCGGCGAGGCCGCCGAGCGCTACGCGGAGCAGTGGATCGTCTCGATCGACGACGTCACCGCACTCGCGCACACGATCCAGGCTCAGGTGAGGGACGGTGCTCTGGATGCCGCCCGGCAGCTCCTTCCCGCCGAGCGCCCCTATCCGGCGGGCGACGCGCTGCTGAACCACCTGCGCGGCTGAGCCGGTCCCGAGCGCTCGGGGCCGCGGGCTACTCGTTCCGTCGCCGTCCGCCAGGGCAGCTCGCGACGGTCCGAGGCGTGGTGCACCGTCAGGTGACACCGGGGCCGGGGTGGCGTTGCCCGTTCCGTCGTCGTCGCGACCGGCGCGCGCACGCCGGCGACCGCGCCACGGGATCTCCGGCGGCCGCCTCACCCCGCCGGGAACGCACGAGCCGCCGGTGATCAGCCGTCGGCGGCGAGGCGGTTCAGCCACTCCCCCAGCAGATGCTGCTCGGCGCTGCTGAGCTTCGTCTGTTCGGGCAGCGCGGCGCGCAGGGCGCGGGCGGCGCCGGCCGGGCCCGGCTCCTTCACGGCCGGCTGCCGGTTGGTGACGGCGGCGACCATGCACTCCCGAAGGGTGGTCAGCAGGGCCGGGTCGCGCCGGTCCTGGGGCAGGGACAGCCAGGTGAGCACGGCGCCGCGCGCCGTGGCGTGGATGATCTGGGCCGCGAGTTCCTCGTCGACGCGGAGCCAGCCGCCGGCGGCGAGGCGCCGGATGCGGCCCATCAGGATCTCCATGCCGGCCTTGAAGGCGGCGGAGGTGGTCCCGGCGGGTTCGGTGTACATCAGGGTGTACAGCGCGGGGTTGGCCAGGCCGAACTCGACCGCGACGTCCCAGCCGGCTCTCAGGTCCTCGATCGGGTCCCGGGGGTCGGGGTCGACGTGCTTGGTGGCGAGGAACGCGGCGAAGCCGTGCTCGGCCACGGCGTCGAGCAGCCCGTCCTTGTCGCCGAACAGCCGGTAGATGGCCGGCGGCTGCAGGCCCGCCGCATCGGCGACGGCGCGGGTGGTGACCGCGTCGCGGCCTCCGCGCGTCAGCAGGCCGATGGCGGCCTCGATGACCCGCTGCCTGGTCTGCTCCCGGCCCGGGGACACGGAGTCGGACCTGACGGCCGTGGCGGACTCGATGGCGGACGCGGTGCCGGTGGCGCCGTCCCGGCCGCGTGAAGGCGATGGCATGAATCAACGATACCGCACTGCTGGTTCCATCGTTATTATCGGTGATACCTTGAAAGTGTTTCCACTGGAACCACCTCGTCGCGACACGGGAGCACACCATGATCATCGTGACCGGAGCCACCGGACAGCTGGGGCGTCAGATCGTCGAGAGGCTGCTGACGCGCGTACCGGCGGCCCGCATCGGCGTCAGCGTCCGCGACCCGCAGAAGGCGCAGAACCTCGCCGACCAAGGGGTACGGGTACGCCAGGGCAGCTTCACCGACGCCGCCGGCCTCGCGCACACCTTCGAGGGCGCCTCGCAGGTGCTCGTCGTCTCCGTCGACAAGATGGGCGAGGAGTGCGTCAGGCAGCACCGCACCGCGATCGAAGCGGCCGTCACGGCGGGCGCCCGTCGCATCCTCTACACCAGCCAGATGGGGGCCGGCGCGACATCGCGCTTCCAGGCCTGCCGCGACCACGCCGCCACCGAAGAGGCCCTGCGCACCTGCGGCGTGCCGTTCACCTCGCTGCGCAACGGCTTCCACGCCACCAGCGCGGCACACTTCCTCGGCAACGCGGCACGCTCCGGCCGGCTCGCGCTCCCCGCGGACGGGCCGGTCGCCTGGACCGCGCACGCCGACCTCGCGGACGCGGCCGCCGCCATCCTGGCCGACGAGGGCCGCTTCGACGGCCCCACGCCGCCGCTCACGGGCCGACAGGCGCTCACCTTCGACGACGTCGCCGCCCTCGCCACCGAGCTCACCGGCCGCACCGTCACGCGGACCATCGCCCCCGACGACCAGTTCCGCACGCAGCTGACCGGCCAAGGCGTCCCCGCGGAAACCGCCGACCAGCTGCTCGGCATCTTCGCCGCCAGCCGCGCCGACGAGTTCGCCACCACCGACCCCACCCTGGCCGCCCTGCTCGGCCGCGAGCCCGTCACCCTGCGCACGGTGCTGCGCGAACAGCTGTCCGAAAGCTGATCCACAGCGAGCGGCCGGGTGCCGGTGCCCGGTCCTGGCCGGGGGGGGGGGGGCGCCCCCCCCCCCCCCGGGGGGGGCCCGGGGGGCCGGGCGGCGCGCCGACCACGGCGGCCCAGAGCC
>NZ_JBHWIJ010000217.1:0-14812 GCF_042732255.1 Kitasatospora sp. NPDC059803
CGCGGGCACCGGGCGCCTTGCGGACCAGTCTCAGGGTGCGTGTCCAATGCCGTCACGCGGGTGGGGGTTTGACGACGCGTCCTTACCGCAGGGAGGTGTCGGAGGCGGCCGCGGATGCCATGCCCGCGGCGGCCGAGGAGGAGGCGGTGACCATCGCCGAGCCGGCGATGCCGGATATCAGGCGGTCGGCCGGCGCGGTGATGGTGAGCGCCGGCGGGGTCGCCTGGAGCCCGCCGCCGGGGAACAGCGAGCCGTCCACCACGAACAGGTTCGGGTAGTTCTTCAGCTGTCCGCCGGAGTCCGTCGCGACGCCGAGCGGCACGCCGCCGAGCGAGTGCGAGGTCTGGCCGGGACTGGTGAAGCTGGTCGACGAGCCGGGGGCGACGGCGTTGAGCCGGCTCAGCACCCCGTTGATCGCCGTGGTGGACTGGGTCGTACCGGCGGTGGTGGTGGGCCGGTTGAGGTCAACCGCCGCGCGAAACGGCGGCGGCCCGTGCGAGCAGGTGCTCGTACGGGCCGCCCGCGCGCTCGGACCGGCGCGGCGTCAGATCTGCAGGGTTCGCAGGAAGCAGCCCTTCGCCGAGTCGGAGTACACGCAGCCGGTGACGTACAGCGAGTGGCCGTCCGGCCCGGCGGCGAGGGCGTGGATGTACGTCTCGGGGACGGAGAGGCGCACGCTCTGGTCGAACCGGTTCTCGCCCGGCACGAGCGTGTACAGCGGGACGGGGATGGTGTAGGAGGGGCCGCCGAGCAGGTAGACGCGGCTGCCGTCGGTGTTCATCGCCGGGTGGTGGTACTCGAAGTAGCCGGAGCCGTACTTCATGAGGTAGCGCACCTTGTCCGTGCCCGTGTCGAGCCCGATGCCCACGGAGTAGGTGCGGACCGACCCGAGCGCGAGCAGGAAGGAGCCGTCGGGGGAGAGCGCCAGCTCGTCCTTGGCGCCGGGGTCGACGACCTTGGCGGTGCCGATCCCGGTCCTGATGTCGAGGCGCAGCAGGTCGAGGTTCGTGCCCGCGTAGAGGGAGCTCCCGTCGGGCAGGACGGCGAGATCGTTGACCGTGTGGGCGGTGACCGCCGTCTGGTCGATGAACTCCTGGTCGCCGGTGGAGAATTCCAGGATCCGGCCCGGCTCCTCCTGCCCGGCGGGGCCCGAGGGCCCGGACTGGCCGACGTAGAGGGTCTCGCCGTCCGGGTCGGTGGCCAGACTGGTCGCCGCGCCCGGGGTCCAGCCCGCCGGGAACTGCTGCGCCGGCGCGGCGATGCGGGCCTTGACCGTGTTGGTCGCGGTGTCGATGACGTAGACGGCGGAGCCGACTCCGACGTACAGCCGGTGGCCGTCCGGGCTGAGGGCCGGCCGCCCGTAGGGTGCCGGGTCGCCGAGCGGGAGGCGGGCCCTCACCGTGCCGGTCTGCGTGTCGACGGTGGACAGGTACACGCCCTGGCGCCCGCCGACCACGTCCGTCAGCACGAGGTAGACCGTGCGGCCGTCCGCACTGACCGCCTCGGTGACCTTCTCCCAGGTGAATTCCGCGAGCCGGACGGCCCCCGGAACGCCGGAGACGGGGCCGTCGGGAACGCCGGAGGGGGCCGCCCCCGAGGCCCCCGAGACACCCGCCCCACCGAGCAGCAGGGCCACCGCCGTCGCCGCCGAGACGGTCCAGCGGGATCCGCGCCGTAACGCGCTTGCCGGGGTCCTCATCATGTCCTCCCCTTGTCGTCCGGTGCGCCGCGCCGGGCACCGGGTGGATCGAAGCCTAGGGGATTCCATTGCCATTGGATGGCGCAACTATTAAGTGTTGAAGGAGAGTTGGAAGATCCAGCAGTGACTGGTGGGGCGGGGTCGTGGAGCAGCTGCCGACGACTGGTGTCGACATCTACGTCGACAAGCCGCTGGTCGGCAGGCGTGTCGTATCGGGCGGCGGTCAGATGTCGCGGCGGAGGAAGAGGGCGTGGGCGCCGAGGGCGAACAGGGCGCACCAGGCGGCGAGGAGAAGGGCGCCCAGGGGGCGGGTAGTGCGTCGGGGAAGGTCAGCCGATCGCCGAGGAGGGCGTACTGGGCGCCGTCCGGGAGGAAGCGGCCGAGGGCGGGGAGTTGGCCGAGGACGATCAGCTGACCGGCCGTTCCCCAGACCAGCAGGCCGACGATGGTTGCGAGTTGGTGGCGGACCAGCCAGCCGACCGCGGCGCCCCAGAGCCCGCCGAAGCCGCAGGCCGCGACGACGGCGGCGGCGATCTGCCAGCTGCGGGCGTCGAGTACGAGGGTGCTGCCGAGGTTTGCGAGCGCGAGGGCGCCGACCGCCGCCGAGGCGAGGACCGCGAGCATCCCGAACAGGAGCCCGGTTGCGGCGGCCGTGACCAGTTTGGCGATGACCACGGCGGAGCGGCCGGGTGCGTGCAGCACGGTGCGTCCGATCGCGCCGGAGCGGAACTCGGCGGTGACGATCAGCGCGCCGTGGACGGTGGCGAACAGGGAGCAGGAGCCGGCCATGGTCAGGACGCGGTGGCTGGCCGCCGTGGCCGCGCCGGGGTCCTCGATGCCGGATTCGGCGTAGACGGCTCCGAGTTGGCCCAGGGCGGCGAGCATCAGCGCGAGCAGCAGGAGCGCGGGGAGGGCGGTGCCGGAGCGGGCCTTGAGGAGTTCGGCCGAGAGCTGGTCACGCACGGGAGGCCTCCGCCCGGGGGGTGCCGGCCGTAGGGGCGTGACCGTCGATCAGGTTGAAGTAGGCGGCTTCCAGGCTGCCGCCGCCCTGCCGGACGAGGTCGGCGAGCGGGCCGTGGAACAGGATGCGGCGATGCAGTACGACGATGTCGTCGACGCTCTGCTCGACCTCGGACAGCAGGTGGCTGGCGATGAGGACGGTGCGGCCCCGTGCGGCCAGCTGTTCGACGAGGTGGCGCATCCAGCGGATGCCTTTGGGGTCGAGGCCGTTCAACGGCTCGTCCAGGACCACCAGGTCGGGATCGGGGAGCAGGGCGGTGGCGAGGGCGAGGCGCTGCCGCATGCCGGTGGAGCAGGACTTGTAGCGCCTGCGGGCGGGCGCCCCGGCCAGGCCCACCTGCTCCAGCGCGCGGTCGACGCGGTCGGACGGCAGGGCGAGCGCGCGGGCGGCGACCTCCAGGTGCCGGCGGACGGTGAGGCGCGGCGCGAAGCCGAGGGCGTCCATGGCGACGCCGATGCGGTGGGCCGCGTCGGGCAGGGTGCCGGGCGCGGCGCCGAACACCCGGGTGGTGCCGTGGTCGGCCCGGGCGAGGCCGAGCAGGATGCGCAGCAGGGTGCTCTTGCCCGCGCCGTTGGGACCGAGCAGGCCGGTGACCCGGCCGGGTCGCAGGGCGAAGGTGACGTCGTCGAGCGCCTGGTGCGGGCCGAAGCGCTTGCCGACGCCCGAGAAGGCGACGCTGTGGTTCGCGTCGCTGTGGCCCCTGTCGCCGTCGCCCCTGTCGCCGTGGCCCGGGCCACCGGGGCCGGCGTGGACGCGGTCGGCGCCGTTGCGCTGCCCGGGTGCCGCGGGGGTGTGGTCATTGCCGGTCAAGAGGCCTCTCCCTGACGGATCAAGTGCGGTGCGTGCGCAGCCCGTTGTGCGGTGCTCGACGTCCTCTCAGCCAAGCAGCCGGCCGGCTGGTGCGGGTGCCGGTGCGGGGGCAGCATGCTGTCCGTCGTTGGCAGCTTGCTGCGGTCGTCGGGTGGCGCGGCAGGCGGCGACGATCTGCTCGATCTCCTCGGCGGCGGCGTGGACGCCCTCGGAGAGCAGGACGGCCGAGGGGTTGAGCAGGATCTCGTCGACTCCGGCGCGGTGGTACTCCTGCAAGGCCTCGGCGATCTGCTCCGGGGTCCCGGTGAGGACGACGCCCGAGTCGAGCAGGGCGCGCGCGGTTCCGTCGGGGTCGTGCGGGTCGACGGGGACGCCGGCCCGGTGCAGCATGTCGGCGTAGTGCGGGGTGGCCAGGTGCTCGCGGGTGGCGGCGAGGGCGAGCCGACGGGGGTCGCGGCCCGGCGCGGTGGTGACCACGTGTACGGCGGTGGCGATCCGGGGCGGGGCGGGGCGCCCCCGGGCCCCCTCGTGGAGCGCGGGGCGCAGGGTGCGGGCGAGGTAGCCGGGTGGGGTCATCCAGGTGATGGCCACGTCGGCGGCCTCGCCGGCGGTGCGGGCCATGCCGGGGCGGAGCACGCCGGCACCGACCTCGACCTCGGCGTGCGGCAGCCTGGCGAGGGCGCCCTGAAGGTGGTGGTACCGGCCGTCGTGGGCGATGGTCTCGCCGTCGAGGAGGGCCCGGAAGGAGGTCAGGTAGTCGCGGACGGCGCGGCGCGGGCTGGCGTACGGCCGCCCGGTGAGGCCGGCGACGAAGCCGGGGCTGCCGATGCCGAATCCGGCGACGGAGGGTGCGCCGGTGAGCAGCGACAGCGACCGGGCCTGCACGGCGGCCTCGTACGGGTGGCGGAGCGGCAGCAGGGTGACGGCGGTGCCGACCGGGACGGTGTGCCCCCGGCCGGCGAGGTAGGCCAGGGTCTGGTGCGGTTCGGCGCGGAAGGACTGGCAGAGCCAGAGCCGGCGGGCGCCGCTGCGGTGTGCGGCGGCGGCGAAGGGGGCGACCAGCTCGGGGTGGTCGGGTTGGAGGGGGTAGAGCACGGCCGGGTCGGGGGTCATGCTGGGGGCTCCGTCTCGTGGAGGACGCCGGGGGTGTCGGCGGTCGGCGCGGTGGCGTCGAGGGTGGCGATAGCCGCCCGCGTCGGGTCGAGGAACTCGGCGGCAGCCTCGGCGACGTGTCGTACGGTCACCTCGGCGAGTGCCCCGCGGTAGTGGTCGAGCCAGTCGAGGGGGAGTCCTGCGGCGAGGAACCCGGCCAGGGCGGTGGCCTCCTCGGCGCGGGTGGCGAGGGCGAACCGGGTGAAGCCGAGGGCGTAGGCGCGGGCCCGTTCGACCTCGGCGGCGGTGGGGCCGTGCTCGGCGAGCTCGGACAGGCAACCGGTGGCCTCGTCGGCGAGGCGGGCGGCGGTGCCGGGGGCCCCGGCGGCCTCGGTCTCCAACCAGCAGCCGGCCCGGTTCTCCCGGAGGGTGGCGGAGACGGCGTAGGCGAGGCCGTGCCGGTCGCGGAGGCGCTGGGCGAGTCGGCTCGACGCGTGCCCGCCGAGCACCAACTGGGCGAGGTGGAGCGGGGCGTGGCCGCGGGCGGCCGGACCGGCGGTGAGGAGCATGGCCTGCCCGGCGGTGTCCACCGGGGTGACGGTGGTGCGGCCGGGGTCGGGGGTGGAACGGGCGAAGGCCGGCAGGAGCAGGTCGGACGGACTGCCCTGCCAGGACCCGAGTGCTGCGCCGGCCCACGCCCCCACCGCCACCGGATCGGCCTCGCCGGTGATCAGCAGCACCGACCCGGCGGGCACCACGGCGCACCGGTGCAGGGAGTGCAGTTCGGCGGGCCGCGGGGGCGGTGCGGCGGACGGCGCCGCGAGCATCGGGTGGTCGCCGAAGGCCCGGGCGAGCAGGGCGGCGCGGAGCCGGGTCCGCGCTGCCGGGCGACGGCCCGAGCCGGGGAGCCGGGCGTGGGCGAGGGCGGTCTCGCGGTCCGCGTAGACCGGCCGGAGCAGCAGTGCGGCCAGCAGGTCGAGGGCCTTGGCCAGCCCGGGGGAGAGCACTCCCACGGAGATGACCAGGGACTCCGCCGTCACCACGGTGCTCAGTTCCGCGCCCAGGTCGGCGGCCTGGTCGGCGATGTCCTGCCGGGTGAGTGACCGTCCGGCGGGGGTGCGGGCACCGGTGCCGAGGCAGGCCGCGAGGGCGTACTGGGCCGCCGCCGATCCGGGGTCGGTCCGGGCCCAGGGGATCACCAGGCGAAGTTCGGCGAGCGGCGCGTCCGGGGTGTGGACGGCCACCAGGCGCAGCCCGTTGGGCAGGACGGTGTCCAGGTGCGGTCGGTCGGTCGGGGTGGTGGTGTGTTTCGGGGCCATGGCCTCTCATCCGCCCAGGACGGTCAGGGAACGGGGCCCGGCCAGCAGGGCCCGGGCTGCTGCGGACACCTCTCCGGGGGTGGTCCGCCGGAGCTCGTCGGGGAGGGCGGCCGCCCCGCCGCCGGGCAGCAGTAGGGCGTGGTGCCCGTGGGCGACGGCACGGGCGGTCAACGAGTCCGCGCCCCGGTGCCAGGCGAGCAGCAGGGTGTTGACCGCGCGGCGCAGTTCGGCCGCTTCGGGCGGCCGGTGGGCGAGTTCGCGCAGCGCGGTGGTCCAGGCCTCGGCGGCGTCCTCCGCACGGACACCGGGGGCACGGCCGAGCACGGCCAGCACCGGTTCGGGGGCGGTCGCGCCGGGCCACTGCCCGTACAGGCCGCAGCTGACCCGGGCGGAGGTGAGTCGGGGGTCGTGCCGGACGAGGGCGGGCAGGCGGCCTCGGCCGAGCACCTCGGTGAGCACCACCTGGGCGAGATGGGCGGGCAGGTCCCGGGCGGGCGGGGGCGACAGGTGGCCGACGGCGACGGCTTCGCCGGGCCAGGGCAGCGGTTCGGTGACGGTCGCACGCCCGGGCCCGGCGTGCGGGGCGGCCGCGGCGCCCTGGTCCGGTGGGCGGGTGGGCGGGGTGCGGGCGTCGGGTGCGAGGCCGCCGAACGCCTCCCGGACCTGGGCGGCCACCCGCTCCGGGGCCGCCTCGCCGACGACCGACACCACCATGGCACTGGGCCGGTAGTACCGCCGGACGAACCCGACGGCCTCGGCGACGGTGGCCCTCGTCAGTTCGCCCGGCGTGCCGTAGCTGTCCCGAGCGCCGGGCTGCAGCGCGGCGAGGACGGAACTCCAGAGCCGCCCGGCCGTCGAGGTGCCCCGGATCTCCTCGGCGATCACCTCGGTCTCGGTGTGCAGCGCCGTTGCCGAGGGCGTGAACTCCTGGAGCCGGCGGGCCTCCCAGCCCAGCGCGTCGTCCAGCATCGGGGCCGGCGCCACGGTGTGGAACACCGTGCGGTCGCGGTGGGTCTCCGCGTTGCAGACCCCGCCCGCGGACGCCACCCGGGCTGCGTGACCCTCTTCGGCGTCCGGCCCCGCTGCCCCACCCCTCGGGAACATCAGGTGCTCGACCAGGTGTGCCATCCCGTGCCGTCCGGCCGGGTCGTCATCGCTGCCCGCCGCCACCGTCAGGGCCACCGCGACGAGCCCGCGGCCGTGCCCGGGCGTCGGCTCGACCAGCACCCGCAGCCCGTTGTCGAGCCGCTCCCGGTACGGCAGGGGACGGCTGCTCATGCCAGCGGCCGGAAGACGGAGACGCACATCTTGCGGCTGTCCCCGCCGTCGAAGGGCTGCTCCCGCCAGCCGGAGTGGCGGGCGACCAGTTCCAGGCGGGCGACGCCGCCGAGCAGGTCCAGCTCGGAGGGCCAGAGGTAGCGCAGGACGGTGGTGGCGCAGCTGGGCGGGGCGCCGTCGAGGAAGAGGGTGTTCTGCACCAGCATGTTCTGCGAGGCGGGCAGCACGGCGACGGACTCGATCATCGCGCCCCGCTCGCCGACCGGGTGGGTGGTGACGGCGTTGCCCTTCTGCACGTGGTGGTCGCTCGGGTCGAAGGTCTCGGTGACGACGTGGCCGCCGGGCGCGGTGTGCCGGGCGAGCGCGTGCATCAGGGCGATCTGCTCGTCGACCGCGGTCGCGCAGCACAACACGTTGAACGGCGCGAGGACGACGTCGAAGGTGCGGCCGAGGTCGAGGCCGGTGAGGTCGCCGAGGTGCGGGACGACCCGGCCCCGCGGGTCCTTCTCGGCGAGCCGGGCGAGCATGGCCGGGGAGGTCTCCACACCGTGCACCTCGAAGCCCTGCTCGGCGAGCCGGAGCGCCACCCGGCCGGTGCCGACGCCCAGTTCGAGGACGCGGGCGCCGGGGTGGGCGAGGGTGAGCAGGAACGTCCCGATGTCGTCGAGGTCGGGGGTGTCGGGGTAGACGTCGTCGTACACCCCGGCGAGCGCCTCGCTGTACGCGGTGGTCAGCGCGGTGCCGAAGCCGCCGGCCGTGCTCTGCCGGGCCTCGAGTGCGGTGTCGGTCATGTCAGTTGTCCTCCGGGTCCGCAGTGGTGTTGTGCGCGGGGTGCAGGGGGTCGATGCCGGCCTGCCGGAAGGCGCGGGCCACCTGTTCGGCGAGGCTCCGGCCGCCGGGGCCGAGGGCGTGGTCGATCAGGGCGGTGGCGAGCACGAGGCAGCGGTGCTGGCCGAAGCTGAGGTCGCGCCGGCCGGGGCGGGGGTCGGCCGGGTCCCAGGCCGCGGCGAGGCCGGGGGCCAGTTCGTCGGTGAACGTCGAGATGTCGTCGCCGCGCCCGGGCAGGCCCAGGACGGCGTGGGTGACGGCCCGTTCGGCCGTTCCGTCGTCGCCGTGCAGGTAGACCACCAGGGCGTCGCGGCGCGGGAAGTCCTCCGGGTCGGAGAGCACCTTGGCGTGGTAGCCGGCGCCGGTCCGTTCCAGCGCGGCGAGCACGGCGGCCCAGTGCGCGGTCGCCGGGTCGGGACCGGTGAGGTGCACGAAGAGGCGGCGGGTCGGACCGGCCGGCCGGGGCGGTCGCCGCGATCCCATGACGTAGAAGAAGCCGGGGGAGAGGGCCGGCCGGGCCGCCTCGACGGCGAGGCGCACCAGGTCGCCGGGCCGGGGGTCGGGCGGGTCGAGCAGTCGGTCGGCGGGGATGCGGGTGGTGATCTCGGGCAGCTGAACGATCAGGTGTCCGCCGTGGGGCCGGACACCGATCAGCCGGCCCTCGGCCGGGGCCCATCGATGGGGGACACCGTCCGCGTACCGCCGTTCCAGCGCGGTGTCGCGGGCGTTGCGGCGGGGGGCCGTCTTGGATGCGTCCGCGCGCGGGGTGTTGCCCGCGTGGAGTTCCCGGTAGAGCGCGTTGGTGAGGATCCCGCGCAGCTCGCGCGGGCTCGCGGCGGTGAGCTCGCGGCCCGCGACGACGGCCTGCCGGGCGTCCGCCCGTACGGTGACCGTGTCGAGGGCGGCGGTCAGGCGCGGGGCGAGCGGTCGGGCGCGGGTCGGGGTCATCGGGTGCTCCCGGTCGGTCGGGTGGGCCGCGGCGTGGTCCCGGCCGGGGTCGGGGAGTGGAGCCGTAGGGCGGCCTCGGCCCCGGCCGGGCGGGTGAGCAGGGTGCGGCCGATTCCGGCCGCGGCGCGGGCCACCGGGCTGAGGGTGGCGTGCGCCTGGGCGGTGGCGATCAGCCGGTCGTAGAGGTGCCAGCCGGCGAAGCCGACGGCCCGTCCGGCGAGCCCGGGGTCGGGGGTGCGGCGCTCCAGGTAGCCCTGCCAGAAGGCCTCGACGCGCGGGAGGTGGCGGCGCAGGCCCTCCCGGCCGCGCCGGAGCACCTCGTCGTGTGTGAGGTCGAACCCGACCGGGGCCTCCTGTCCGCTGCCGCCGGTGGGGGCGAAGGCCGAGCAGGTGGCGTGGAAGAGCCACTCGCCGACGAACGCGCCGACGTCCCGGGCCGGGTCGGCGAGCCGGAACTCCTCCCAGTCGCACAGGTACAGCTGCCCGTCGGCCAGGATGAACTGGTCGAAGCGCAGGTCGCAGTGGGCCGGGGTGCGGGGCGCGGTCCGCTCCCGCTCGCGCAGGCCGCGCAGCGCCGCCACCACCTCCGGGTCGTCCTGCACGAGCTTCCAGGCGGCGATCTGTCCCATGCTGCGGTCCTGCAGCGCGCTCCAGGGGAGCGCCTCCAGCCAGTCGAGCGGGGGCAGCGGTGCCTCGCCGTCGTCCAGGTCGGCGCCGCTCGGGTCGAGGTCGTGCAGGGCGGCCAGGGCCCGGCCGGCCGTGCGGCAGAGCTCGTCGTCGAAGCCGTCGTCCAGCGCGACCTCGGTGCCGGATCGGGCGTCGGGCAGCAGCCGGTAGGCGATCACGGCACCCGGTCGGTGGCTGCCCAGGTGCTCGGGGCTGCGCAGTGCGGAGTCGGCCGGGAGGCGGTGGGCGAGGGCCTCGAAGGAGAGTGCGCGGTCGAGTTCGCCGCTGGTGCCGTCCGGCGCGCGGGCCACCGTCTTCAGGAAGACCCGCTCGCCGCTGGCGGTGCGGCCGGCCCAGTTGTCGTTGCGGCCGCCGTAGCCGGTCAGGCCGTCCGGGTCCAGGCGGCCGAGCCCCAGGTGGTCGAGGAGTTCCTGCACGGCCGGGGAGGCCGCCGGATCGGTGGGGCGGTAACGCAGCAGGGCCGGTCCGCCGGCCGGTTCAGGCGGGGTCATGGTGGTCGTCTCCGGGGTTCGGGGGCAGCGCGGGCCGTCCCTCGTGGTCGATCAGGTCGGCGGTGAAGGAGAGGTAGTCGAGGAGTTCGTCGTCCCAGCCCTGGAAGCGGGCGAAGTCCTGGAGGTGGACGGCGATCCGCAGGACGGCGCAGCGGCCGGTGAGCACCGGGTCGGGCCCGGGGCCGTACGCGTCGAGGAACACTCGGCGCAGCGCGGCGGAGTCGTACGGCGCCGGTGCTCGGTCGAACGACGGGAGGCGCCAGGCGAGTTCGGCCAGGTCGCCGACGATCCAGCCGAGGTCCAGCTCCGGGCGGCCGGTGCCCAGGTCCGGGCCGGTGAGCAGGGCCGTCCGGCCGGAGTGCAGCGGCGGCACCAGGGAGCCCAGCGAGGCCCAGCCGTGGACGGGCCGGCGCGGGTCGGCGCCCTCCGCCGCCTCGGTCGCCCAGCCGAGCAGCAGGCCGGTTCGCCGACGGCCCCAGAAGCGCCGTGCCCGGCGCCGCAGTTCGTCGTCCGAAACGGCCCAGGCGCGCAGCCGGAGCAGCCCGGGCGGAGGGCCGGCCCGCTCGGGCGCGGGCGGCCCGGCCTGGTGCAGGGCGCGCAGTCCGCGTGCCGCCGAGGCCAGGGCGCCGGCCACCAGCAGGCGGGCCGCCGGGCGGAAGTCGCGCAGCCAGGCGGCGGCGGAGGCGGGCCCGGGCGTCCGGTAGAGCAGCCCGTCGCCGAGCTGTCGGGGCAGCGCGAGGAGGGCGGCGCCCGGGTCGTCCGGCGGCCGGGGCGGCACCGGGACGGCGGGCGCGGTGAGCGGGCCCGGGTGCCGGGGTCCGGGCCGCTGCCACCACCAGAACGTGCCGTCCGCGGCGCGGAGCACCCTGGTGGCCTGGAGGCCGGTGGCGTACTCGGCCACCGGGTCGAGTCCGTCCAGGCTCGCGGGGAACGCGGCTTCCACGGGGCCGGATGTCATGTCGCCCCCTCCCCGTCGGGCTCCCGGCGGTGTTCCCCGTGCCGGTCGGCGCAGAGCGCGAGCAGTTCCGTGAGCGGCGCGGCGCCGCCGTCCGCCACGTCGCCGGTGGCGGCGCTGGCCGCGGGGACGGTGGGCGCCACCACCACCCCGGGCCGGGCGCGGAGCGTCCGCAGGTG
The DNA here is from genome assembly GCF_042732255.1 of Kitasatospora sp. NPDC059803. Classification (NCBI taxonomy): domain Bacteria; kingdom Bacillati; phylum Actinomycetota; class Actinomycetes; order Kitasatosporales; family Streptomycetaceae; genus Kitasatospora; species Kitasatospora sp. NPDC059803. Next base: position 11,308 of record NZ_JBHWIJ010000217.1, read on the forward strand.
CTCCTGGACCACGGGGTTGCGTTCGGCGGCGGGAGGCAGCGAGGGGGCCAATCCCACCAGGGCGTCGGTGGCGTGCAGTGCGAGCAGCAGCGGGGTGTCGGCGATGCCGAGGGCGTACCGGGCGACGAAGTGCTGGGTGGCCGGGTGCACCAGGACCAGGTCCGGCCAGCGGGCGAGCTCGACGTGCGGCGCCGCCAGCCCGGATTCCCCGCCGGTGCGCGGAGCGTCGACCCATTCGTCGACGAACACCTCGCGGCCGCCGAGCGCGGACACCGCGCCCGCCGACACGAACCGGCAGGCGGAACGGGTGAGCACCACCCGCAACTCCACGGCCGGCAGGGCGTTCCTGAACCAGTTGATCCAGAAGGGCAGGAATGCCACCCCGAGTGCCCCGGTGCCTGCCAGGAGAATCCGCCGGAATCCTGGGTCGGGCACTCCCGCGTCGTCTTCCATTGCGCCTCCTCGGTGCTTTCACGTTCCGGCCGGACGAGCCGGGGCGGTCCGGCGACGGAGTTCCGACGCCGTCCCGCCCCAGGGGTCAGAGCGTGATCAGCACTTGCTCTCGATGGTCCGCGCGGCGAGCGAGCCGAGCGCGGCGGCGCACTGCTGCGAGGACTTGGCGGAGATGATGGTGGCGCGGATCGCCCACGGGATGGTGGGGGTGAAGGCCGGACCGGCCTCGTTGCCGTCGGCCAGGCCCAGCTCCGCCGCCGAGGTGTAGGCGGTGTAGCCGTCGAACAGGTCCTGCTCGGTCGTGTGCTGCATGAGGACAAACCTCCGTTGGGAAATGGACTTCCGATACCGGGCCGTCGGCCGGCGACCGGTTGTTCCCGGATCGGCCGGCGGGCCGTGTCCCTTGCGGACAGTCACATCCTGACCCGTCGGAAATCCCTTCCACCACTGGCAATTGCGGCATCGCCGGACCCGGCAATTCCCGTTCCGGCATGGCCGCACCCGGCAAGACCCCTTCCGGCAAGGACCCTTGTGTCAATTCCGGCCCCGGCATTGCCGCAAGTGACCATATCCAGCAGCGCATTGAAGGGGATACAAATACAGGCGTGACCACACCTGACGCAGAAAAGACTCCGGCCGAGCGGCCCGCCCTGCGTGCGCTGCTCGCCTACGCACGGCCGCACCGCGGGGTCCTCTCCCTGGTGCTGCTCCTCACCCTGCTCGGCAGCGCGGCCGGCCTGGCCCAGCCGCTGGTCGTCCAGGACGTCCTGGTCGGGCTCACCACCGGCAGCGGACTGCGCGACGAGATCCTGATCCTGAGCGGTCTGTTCGCGCTCTCCGTCGTGCTCACCTGGGGACAGGCGTGGCTGGGCGAGCGCACCTCGGAGCGAGTCGTCCTCCAGGTCCGCAAGGGCCTGATCGCCCGGTTGATACGGCTGCGCACCGCCGAGCTCGACCGCGTCGAGCCCGGCAGCCTCACCACCCGGGTCACCTCCGACAGCACGCTCGTGCAGCACGCCGCGACCGGCGGCCTGATCCAGCTGGTCGACGGTTCGATCCACCTGATCGCCACCATCGGGCTGATGGGTGTGGTCAGCCTGCCGCTGCTCGGCATCACCGCGGCTGTCCTGGTGGTGGTCGGCATCGCGTTGGGCCTGGTGATGCCGAGGATCCGCACGCTCACCACCCGCGCCCAGGAGTCGGTCGGCGAGATCGGGGCCGCCCTCGACCGCGCCCTGGGCGCCGCCCGCACCGTCAAGGCCAACGGCGGCGAGGCCGCCGAGACGGCCCGTGCCGCGGCCGCCGCCGAGCGGGCCTACCAGGCGGGGCTGAGCGGCGCCCGCTACCAGGCGCTGATCGCGGTGCTGGCCGGCCTGGTCGTCCAGGCGTCCTTCCTGGCCGTGATCGGACTCGGCGGCGTGCTCGCCGCGACCGGCACCCTGGACCTGGCCGCGCTGGTCACCTTCCTGCTCTACCTGTTCAACCTCGGCGGCCCGATCGTCTCGCTGGTCGGCGGCTTCTCCTCGCTCCAGCAGGGCCTCGGCGCCCTCAGCCGGATCGAGGAGCTGAACCGGATGGAGGTCGAGGACGACGTCGACGCCGCCGCGGTCCGCCCGGACGGGGTGGCGCCCGCCGTCACCGTCGCCGACCTGACCTTCGCCTACCCGGGCCGCGCCCCCGCGCTCGACGGTGTCGGCTTCACCGCGCCGGCCGGCCGGATCACTGCGCTGGTCGGCTCCTCCGGCTCCGGGAAGACCACCCTGTTCTCCCTGCTCCAGCGCTTCTACGACCCGGAGGGCGGCAGCATCCGACTGGACGGCACCGACGTGCGCGCGGTGCCCCGGGCCGAACTGCGCCGTCGCATCGCGTACGTCGAGCAGGACTCCCCGATGCTGGCCGGGACCCTGCGCGAGAACCTGCTCTACGCCGCCCCCGACGCCGCCGAGGACGAGATCGCCGACGTGCTGCGCCGGACGCTGCTGACGGACTTCGTGGCCGGCCTCCCGGACGGCCTCGACACCGAGGTCGGCGCCCGGGGCCTGGCCCTCTCAGGCGGCGAGCGGCAGCGACTGGCCATCGCCCGCGCGCTGCTGCGCCGCCCGCAGGTGCTGCTCCTGGACGAGGTCACCGCGCACCTGGACGGCCGCAGCGAGCAGGCCCTGCGGGCCACCGTCGAGCAGGCTGCGCGGGAGTGCACGGTGCTGCTGATCGCCCACCGGTTGTCCACCGCGACCTCGGCCGACCGTCTCGTCCTGTTCGACCGCGGCCGCGTCCTGGACCAGGGCACCCACCGGGAACTGCTCGACCGCAGTGCCTTCTACCGCGAGCTGGCGGGAAGTCAGTTGGCGTCCGCCAACGGGTGATTCCCTCTCCGTTGAATGAGAGAATCACCCTGGCCCGCGAATTCCGGCCCGCGAATTCTGTTCCGGACGGCCGGAGTTACGACCCACCAAAGGAATCGCAGATGACCGACCTGCCGACGCCCGCCCCCTTCACCACCGAGGACACCCTGTTCGGCGAGATCACCGTCCGCGTCGACGGCCAGGACCGGGTGACCGTCTCCGGGGAGCGGATCCCCACCGCCGTCCTGGAGCGCGACCCGGGCAGCGAGCCGGACCCGCAGATCGCCATCGGCACCCGCGACGCCGCCCACCTGACGCTGACCGTCGACGGCTCGCCGGTGCCGCTGCGGCCGGGCCGGGGCAAGCTCCGCCGGAAGTCCTACCGGGTCGAGACCACGTACGACGGTGCCGTCTACGTCCTCGTCCCGGACTCGATCCCCAGCAGCCGGCTCATTCGTGACGGCAAGCGCCTCGGCGACTTCTCCTGCGACGGCGACCAGATCGTCATCGTGGAGTGGCGGGACGACGCCCCCGCCCGCCCCGCCGACGCCGCGATCGGGTACGTCCTCGCCTCCGCCTTCGGCACCGGCGGGCAGCCCACTTGGATGCTGGTGGTCGAGGGGGTCGGCGCCCTCATCCCCTGAGCCGCCGGGCCGGTCGCGCGCCGGCCCGCGGACGGCATGGCGCCGGGCCCGTACGGGATCTCCTCC
>NZ_JBHWIJ010000218.1:0-12973 GCF_042732255.1 Kitasatospora sp. NPDC059803
GGGGGCGCGGGCCCCCCCCCACACGCGCGGCGGGCCCCCCCCGCCGCCGCCGGCCCCCCTCTCCCCCCCCCGCCCCCGCCGTCGGCAGCCTGGCGGATCGGCCTGCACTACGAGTCCGAGGAGGCCTTCACCGAGCGCTGGCGGCAGTTCCTCGACACGGTCGACACCGAGCGCGTGACGGCCGTGGTGATCGGCCCGTGGTTCTCCGACGAGCCGGAGCAACTCGACGCCGCCCTGGCCGCGATCGTCGAGGCGGCGGACCGGCTGCCCGCGCTGCGGGGTCTCTTCGTCGGCGACGTCACCTACGAGGAGAGCGAGATCTCCTGGTTGGAGATGTGCGATGTCACCCCGCTGCTGACGGCCTACCCCGAACTGACCGAGCTGGTGGTGCGCGGCGGCAGCGACCTGGAGCTGACACCCGTGCGCCACGAGGCGCTGCGAGCGCTGCGCTTCGAGGCCGGCGGCCTGCCGGCCCCGGTGGTGCGGGCGGTGGCCGGCTGCGACTTCCCCGCCCTGGAGCGGCTCGAACTCTGGCTCGGCGTCGACAACTACGGCGGCGACGCCACGCTGGACGACCTCGCCCCCTTCCTGGACGGCACACGCTTCCCCGCGGTGCGCCATCTGGGCCTGCAGAACAGTGAGTTCGAGGACGACATCGCGGCCGCCGTGGCGCACGCGCCCGTGGTGGCCCGGCTGGAGTCGCTCAGCCTCGCCATGGGCGTACTGACCGACCAGGGCGCCACCGCCCTGCTGGAGGGCCAGCCCCTCACCCACCTGCGCGCCCTCGACCTGCACCACCACTTCCTCACCGGGGAGGTGCAGCAGCGCCTCACCGAGGCCCTGCCGGGCGTCGAGATCGACCTCTCCGAGGCCGGAAAGCCCGACGACCGGTGGCGCTACGTCGCCGTGGCCGAGTAACCGTCACCGACCGCGCGCCCGACACCGCCGCACCACCACACCGACCAGCCCACCACGCCCATCCGTCTGGAGCCGACATGACCGTCTCCCTCCACCCCGACCGCTTCCACGACCTGCCGATCCGCGACTTCACCCCCGACGACGGCACCCGCACGCCGCCCGCCGCCGGCTCGGTCGCCTGGCGGCTCGCCCTGGACTACGACGCGAAGCACGACTTCGCGCAGCTCTGGCAGACCTTCCTCGACACCGTCGACCCTGGCGGAATCCGCGCCCTGGTGATCGGCCCCTGGTGGCACGGCGGCTACGTCCCCGTGGCCGCCACCGTCGCCGCCATCGCCGCGGACGCGGAGCGCCTGCCCGCCCTGGAGGCGCTCTTCCTCGGGGACGTGACCTACGACGAGTGCGAGATCTCCTGGATGGAGATGGGCGACGTCACCCCGCTGCTGACGGCCTTCCCCGGGCTGACCGAGCTGACCGTCCGCGGCGGCACGGACCTGAGCCTCCAGCCGGTGCGGCACGACCGGCTGACCGCGCTGCGCTTCGAGGCCGGCGGCCTGCCGGCCCGGGTGGTGCGGGCGGTGGCGGGTTCCGAGCTGCCGGCGCTGGAGCGCCTGACGCTCTGGCTCGGCGTGGACGAGTACGGCGGTGACGCCACGATCGACGACCTCGGGCCCTTCCTGGACGGCGCCCGCCTCCCGAGCCTGCGCCACCTCGGGCTGGCCAACAGTGAGTTCCAGGACGAGATCGCCTCGGCCGTCGCGCACGCGCCCGTGGTGGCCCGGCTGGAGTCGCTCGACCTGTCCATGGGCGTGCTCTCCGACGAGGGCGCCGCCGCCCTGCTGGAGGGCCAGCCGCTCACCCACCTGCGCGCCCTCGACCTGCACCACCACTACCTCAGCGAGGAGCTGCAGCAGCGCCTCACCGAGGCCCTGCCCGGGGTCGCGCTCGACCTCTCCGAGGCCGAGGACCCCGACGAGGACGAGGACGACGGGGACCGCTACGTCGCGGTCGCCGAGTAGGCGGGTGACGGCACGATGACACCGCAGCTGACCGTCCTCGGCAATCCCGGGCACCGACGGGTGACGCTGTTCGCCGCCGCCGCCCGGGCCGCCGGGCTGCCCGAGCCCGCCGTCCTGCCCTGGCTGGACGTGCTGCGCGGCGACTACCGGCTGCCCGAGGACGGCCTGCTGCGGATCGAGTCGCCCGGTGAGGAGGCCCTGGTCGACGAACTGCTGCGCGGCCCGGCGCTCGGCCCGTCCTACGCGCCGACCCGGGTCGAGGGCACGGCCGCCTGGTACGCGGGGGTGACGGCCGCGCTGCGCGAGCTGGCCGGGCGCCCCGGCGTACGGCTGCTGGGCGATCCGGAGGAGATCGCCGTGATGTTCGACAAGCGGCGGGCGCACGCGCTCCTCGCCGCCGCCGGGGTGCCGGTACCCCGGGCGCTGGGCGGCGAGGTCACCGGCTGGGAGCAGTTGCGCGGGCGGCTGGCCGCGGCCGGCCTGCGCCGGGTCTTCGTCAAGCCCGCGCACGGCTCCTCCGCCTCCGGGGTGACGGCCCTGCAGTTCGGGCCGCGCGGGCAGGTCCTGGCCACCACGTCGGTCGAGCTGGCCGACGGGCTGCTGCACAACTCGCTGCGGGTCCGCCACTACCGCGGCGAGCGGGAGGTGGCCGAGATCATCGACCGGCTGGCACCGGACGGGCTGCACGTCGAGCAGTGGATCCCGAAGGCCGCGCAGTCCGGCCGCTCGGCGGACCTGCGCGTGGTGGTGGTCGCCGGCCGGGCCACCCACGCGGTGGTGCGCACGAGCGCGCAGCCGATGACCAACCTGCACCTCGGCGGCGCCCGGGGCAGCCTCGACCTGGCCCGGGAGGCCGCCGGGCCCGCATGGCCGGCCCTGCTGGAGACGGCCGAGCGCGCGGCGGCCTGCTTCCCCGGCTCGTTGATGGTCGGGGTCGACGTCCTGCCCACGGCCGGCTGGCGGCGCGCCCTGGTCGGCGAGGTCAACGCCTTCGGCGACCTGCTCCCCAACCTCACCGGCCTGCCCGGCGGCCCCGCCGAGGGCCTCGACACCTACGGCGCCCAGATCGCCGCCCTCACCGGGGCCACCGGCCGCACCACCGGAACGCCCCTCCCCACCCCGACGGACCACCAGATCACGGAACCCTCCCGATGAACCAGCAGACCTCCCCCCACACCCAGGCTCCCGCTCCGGCCCCCGACATGAACGCGGTCGTCGGCACGCACGACCTGCTGCTCGTCACACTCGACACGCTCCGCTTCGACGTCGCCGAGGAGCTGGCCGCCGCCGGCCGGATCCCGCACCTCGCCGCCTTCCTCCCCGGCGGCCGCTGGGAGCGCCGGCACGCGCCCGGCAACTTCACCTACGCCTCCCACCAGGCGATCCTGGCCGGTTTCCTGCCCACCCCGGCCTCCCCCGACGGCCCCCACCCGCGCCTGTTCGCGGCCCGCTTCGCCGGCTCCGAGAGCACCGCCCCGCGCACCTGGGTGTTCGACGCACCGGATCTGCCGACCGCCCTCGCCGCCGCCGGGTACCGGACGGTCTGCATCGGCGGCGTGGGCTTCTTCAACAAGCAGGGCCCGCTCGGCTCGGTGCTGCCCGGCCTGTTCCAGGAGAGCCACTGGGAGCCCGGGATGGGCGTGCCGTCCCCGACGTCCTTCGAGGAGCAGGTCGCCCGGGCGGAGCGGGTCGCCGCCGAACAGCCCGCCGGGCAACCGCTGTTCCTGTTCCTGAACGTCTCGGCGCTGCACCAGCCCAACTGGTTCCACCTGCCCGGCGCCACCCGTGAGCACGGCGACTCCCGGGCCAGCCACGGCGCCACTCTGGAGTACGTGGACGCCCACATCGGCCGGCTCTTCGCGGCGATGAGCGCCCGCCGCCCCTGCTTCGCGATCGTCTGTTCCGACCACGGCACGGCGTACGGCGAGGACGGCTACACCGGGCACCGGATCGGCCACGAGGTGGTCTGGACCGTCCCGTACGCCCACTTCACGATCCCCTCAGCCGTCCCCGATGCCGCCCCCACAGCCGCCTCAGCTTTCCCTGCCCCCGCTGCCGTCCCCGCCACCGTCACAGCCATCGCCGCCACCACCGAGGAGCGCGCATGACCACCGCACCCCCGCGCCCCGACTCGCCCTACCAGTCCTACGTCTACGCCTACCCGCACAAGACCGCCTACCGCCCGCTGCCGGAGCGCCCGGGGCTGCGCGAGCTGTGGGCCGGCGAGGCACAGGACGCGCTCTCGCTCTACCTGCACATCCCGTTCTGCGAGGTCCGCTGCGGCTTCTGCAACCTGTTCACCAGGATCGGCAGCCCCGAGGGCCTGACCACCGCGTACCTGGACGCCCTGGAGCGCCAGGCGGTGGCCGTCCGCACCGCGCTGGACGAGGGCGCGCGCTTCGCACTGGCCGCCTTCGGCGGCGGCACGCCCACCTATCTGACGGCCGGCGAGCTGGAACGGCTGTGCGACATCGCCGAGCGGCGGATGGGCGCCGACCTGCGGGCGATACCGCTCTCGGTGGAGGCCTCCCCCGCCACCGCGACCGCCGACCGGCTGGAGGTCCTGGCCGCCCGGGGCACCACCCGGCTGAGCCTGGGCATACAGTCCTTCGTCGACGCCGAGGCCCGCTCCGCCGTGCGCCCGCAGAAGCGGGCCGAGGTGGAGGCCGCCCTCGACCGGATCCGTGCCGCCGGGTTCCCGGTGCTCAACATCGACCTCATCTACGGCATCGACGGCCAGTCCGAGGCCAGTTGGCTGCACTCGCTGGACGCCGCGCTCGCCTGGCAGCCCGAGGAGCTGTACCTCTACCCGCTCTACGTGCGCCCGCTCACCGGCCTGGCCCGGCGCGGCGAGCAGGAGAGCCACTCCGTCTGGGACACCCGCCGGCTCACGCTCTACCGCACCGGCCGCGACCACCTGCTGGCCCACGGCTACCAGCAGGTGTCGATGCGGATGTTCCGCCGCGCCGCTTCCCCGCAGGCCGGGGCGAGCGAGTACGCCTGCCAGACGGACGGCATGGTCGGCCTGGGCTGCGGCGCCCGCTCCTACACCTCACGGCTGCACTACTCCTTCGACTACGCGGTGAACGCCACCGAGGTGCGCGGAATCATCGACGACTTCGTCGCCACCGAGGACTTCCACCACGCCGAGGTGGGCCACCGGATGAGCGGCGAGGAGCCGCGCCGGCGGCACCTGGTGCAGTCGCTGCTCCAGGCCGAGGGCATGCCGCTGGCCGACTACCGGGCCCGCTTCGGCAGCACACCGGCCGCCGACTTCCCGGCGGAGCTGGCCGAGTTCACCGCCCGCGGCTGGCTCGCCGATGACCAGGACCGCCTGGTGCTCAGCCCGGAGGGCCTGGCGCACTCCGACGCGGCCGGGCCGATGCTGTTCTCGCCCGAGGTCCGGGCCCTGATGACGGCGTACGAGGCGAAATGACCTTCCTCGGCCTGCCGTCCACCACCCCGCCCGCACCGCGCACACCGACCGCGCCAACCGCAGAGACCGGCGCGACCGCCGCGACCGCCGCGACCGCCGCGACCGCCGCGACCGCCGCGACTGACCGTGGGCGCGACCTCACCCTGCTCTACCGTGGCCCACTCGCCTCCTGCGACTACGACTGCCCCTACTGCCCGTTCGCCAAGCGCCGCGACACACCCGATCAACTGCGCGCCGACCGCTCGGCCTTGGAGCGGTTCACCGGCTGGGCGGCCGGACGGGCGGGCAGCGGTGACACCCTCGCCCTGCTGTTCACGCCCTGGGGCGAGGGCCTGGTGCGGTCGTGGTACCGACGGACGTTGGTCCAGCTGAGCAAGCTCCCCCACGTACGCCGGGTGGCGATCCAGACCAACCTCAGCTGTCGGACCGACTGGCTCGCCGAGGCCGATCCCGACACCCTCGCGCTCTGGGTGACGTACCACCCCGGCCAGGTCACCCGAGAGCGTTTCCTCGCCAAGTGCCGGGAGCTGGACGCCCTGGGCGTGCGCTACAGCGTCGGCGTGGTCGGCCAGCCCGAGCACCTGGCCGAGGCCCGCCGGCTGCGCGCCGAGCTCGCCGCAGGCGTCTACCTCTGGGTCAACGCCGCCGAGGGCCGCACCTATACCGACGCCGAGGCCGCAGACTGGGAGGCCGTCGACCCGCACTTCGGCTACAGCCGGCACGCCCACCCCAGCGCCGACCGCCCCTGCCGCACCGGCGAGTCCGTGCTCTCCGTGGACGGCGACGGTACCGTCCGCCGCTGCCACTTCGTCCGGAACGTTCTCGGCAACCTGTACGACGGCTCCTACCGCACCCAACTGCGGGCGCGCGGCTGCCCGTTGCCGGTCTGCGACTGCCACATCGGCTACGTCCACCTGGAGACCCTGCCGCTGTACGAGCTGTTCGGCGCCGGCGTGCTGGAGCGGGTGCCGCACGCCTGGCCGCAGCGCGGCTGAGGCCGGGCGGCGGGACGCGACAACCCGATTGCCGGACGGGGCCGCCACCCGTGAAGGCACACGAACGACCTTGCCGGACCCTCCGCGCCCCGCTCGTCCCGCTCGACCGCACCTCTCCGAGCGCAGCAACACCCGGCAATCTCCCGCACACGCCCCGCCGCCGCCCACCGCCCCCGTGGGCGCCCGCCCGCCAACGTCCCTAGCCTGGAAGCAGGAGGAGGCGAAGCACCATGCTTGGAGACGCACCACTGCAGGCCGTCATCCCCGCCGCCGACCTCGCCCGCGCGAGGAGTTTCTACACCGACACCCTCGGCCTCAAGCTCGCCGAGGAGACCGACGAGGAACTGGTCTGCGACTGCGGCGGCACCCAGTTCACGATCTACCACACCCCCAGCGGCGGACAGGCCGCCCACACCCTTGCCAGCTTCAAGGTCGCCGACCTCGACGGCGCGATGTCCGCCCTGCGTGAGCGCGGCATCACGTTCGAGGAGTACGACTTCCCCGGGCTGAAGACCGTCAACGGCATCGCCGAACGCGACAACCTGCGCGCCGCCTGGTTCAAGGACAGCGAGGGCAACATCCTCTGCCTGGCCCAGTCCGTCAGCCAGTAGCACGATCCCCCCGGCCCCGCCCTCGGCTCAACCCGCTGCCCCACCCGTTCACCACGAGCAGACGGGGCAGCGGCCCAGACGACGGGACGGGAGGCTCAGCGCATGCCCTCGTGCCGGGGAACCCCGTGCCGCAGCCGGTGCTCCGCGAGGCGCTTCCGGTCGACGACGTGATCCGGCGTCTCCCGCAGCCGGCCCAGCACGGAGCTGTCGTCGCGGCTCACCACCGTGAGGTCGTCATTGACGATCAGCATGCCGAAGTCGAACAGCACGTGGTGGTTGGCACACAGGCAGAGAACGTTGTCGACGGTGTCCGATCCGTTGTGCGGGCTCCCCAGGGGCGTGATGTGTGCGGCCTCGGCGTAGGCGCCGCCCGGGACCGCCATGCGGACGCCGCACACCTGACAGGTGTAGTCGTGCGCACGTTTCACGTGGGTGGCGATCGCGGTGTTCCGGACGACGCGCTCGACCGATGTCGCGGATCGGACGGGCCCCGCCTCCCGACCGTCCTCATCCGTCGGAGCCGTCACCCGATCCGCCACCCGATCGGTCACCGGAGCCGCTACCGGAGCCGTCACCCGATCCGATACCCGGTCCGACACCCGGGCGACTGCCGCGGCCTGTTCGGCCGGGGGAAGGGCTACCAGGCGGAACCGCCACACGAGGAAGCCGCCGGAGGAGGTCTCGGACCAGAGGTCCTCAACCCGGAAGAGCCCGTCGTAGCGGTAGAAGGAGCGGGTCGCGGTGGTGACTCCCCGGACCACGCGAACCGGGGCCCCGGTCGCCGCGCTCGTCGCCAGGGCCGCGTTGCCGCGCGTCAGCTGCTGGTTCCGGGCCGGCTGCCCCGTCTGCGGGCTCCGCCCGCCCTCCCCGGTGTAGAGGATCACATCACCGAGATCCTCGTCGTCCTGGTACCCACCGGAGACCACGATCGATTCCGCGCCGAGTTCTCGCAGACCGCAGATACCGGCCTGGAGCGGCCGGTGCACGCCGGCGAGCGAGAGCGTCCGCCGGTTGTCGAACTCCTGGCCCAGTCGTACGCCCGGCACCGGCCCGATGCCGTCGGGGAACGGGCCGAACTCGACGGGCGCCTGCCCTTCCGGGAGGGCCGTGGCCAGTTCCCTGACCCTCGCCCGCTCCTCCTGCCGCGCCGTCTGGGCGCGGAAGAGCACTTCCCCAATGAGGGTGTCCCGGGTGGCCGCCAGCCAGGCGCTGTCATCGGCGCGCAGCGCGGACAGCCCGTCGAAGAGTTCGCGAAGCCGCGACTCCGTCGGAATGGTCCGTCCGTCCAGGTAGGAGTCGAGGGTTCGCGCGCTCAGGTCGCAGTGGCGCGCCACCCGTTCGGTCGACGGGTCGCCGACCTTGTTCCACAGTCCGCGCAGCGCGCGGGTGAAGTCCTCCTCCTCGGGTGTGCGGCCCGCCGTCGCCGCGCCCTGCCGCCGGGCCGCCTCCGCGAGGCCTTCCTCGGCGGCACGTCGCCGGTCGTGCCACTGCCGCCGTTCGAGCTCGCTGCCGCTGCCCCACGCCTCGACCATGGCGTCCAGGTTCTTGGCGCTCGGCAGGCGGGATCCGTTCAGGGCGGCGTAGACCGCCGTCCGCGAGGCGCCTAGCGCGACGACCGTCTCGACCGTGCCCCGGGACCGTTCCTTGAGTTCGCGGAGCTCGCGGGCGAAGGAGACCAGCGGGCCCGTTCCACTCAGCGGGAGCCTGCGCGCCATATCCCCACCGTGAGATTCCTCACAGTTCCTCTCCCATTTCCTGTGATGCGGGTCACATCGTCGACGTCGGTACGCCTCTGACCTGGACCAACATCAACTTTCTCAAGTCCCGCGATGTTTTCTGCGGTTTTTCGGCCTTCCGCAGCTCTGTCATCGTATCCACTGTCGGTACGAGCCGTACGCCCCACAACGGAGCGACGGCTCCCTGCGTCAACAGGAAGCCGTCATCACTCGTAGCCCCATCAACACCCGGAGAACTACATGCACGAGGGTACGGGGATTCCCGCGTCGGGCGGAAGCGCCCAGGCCACGGGCACCGCACCGCCCGCACCGGGCCCCCGCTGGCTCGCTCCGGCCGGAGTCGCCGCGACCGGCGCCGGCCCGGTCGCGGCCGGGTTCCAGAGCAACAACACCATCGCGATCATCTCGGCAGCCCCGAGCCTCGTCGTGGTGCTGCTGTTCTTCTTCGGGGTCGTCTGCCCGGCGGTCTGGTCGCGCAAGGCCCAGCGCAAGAAGGCGGCCCTCAACGTGCTCAACACCCTCATCGGACGGAACCCCACGAGCCTCACGGGCCCGCCGCCCCGACGGTAGACCCACGACCACACCACACCACACCCGCTACCCGGCCCCGACCCCCACCCCAGACGCCCGACGCCGCCCACCCGCCTGCGGACGGACACCTCCGGTGGCGGGGCGGGCCGGGCTGGCCTTGACTGGGGCGGATCGTTGCCCCGCTGCGGGAGGACCGAGAGATGAGGTCGGTGAGGGAGGCCGCTGGCCGTTGGGGGGAGCGGCTGGCCCGGGGGCGCGGGCGGTGGGAGCGAGCGCGGTCCAAGGCCGAGCGGCGCTTCCCCGTGATCACCGAGCTGACGGCCCGGCTGCTCTCCCCCGGACTGCTGGACGCCGCCACCCGGATGGCCTCCCAAATCTTCCTGACCTCCGTACCACTGCTGTTCGCGGTGGCCGCGTTCGCCCCGACCGGCGTGCGGGACCAGATGGTCGCCTCGCTCCGCTCGCTCTTCGGCATCTCCGGCGCCACGGATCAGCAGTTGCACCAGTCGCTGTACGGCACCGGGGACCTGCGGCAGACCACCGGGTTCATCGGCGTGCTGATGGCACTGCTGTCGGCGACCAGCTGCAGCCGCGCGGTGGCCCGGGTCTGCGAGCACGCCTGGCGGCTACCGAAGGCCGGGACCAAGGTGGCGGCCTGGCGGTGGCTACTGTGGATCGTGACCTGGCTGGCGGTGCTGCTGTTCCAGGGCCCGCTGCGGGACGGCTTCGGCGCCGGCTTCTGGCTGGGCCTGCCGCTGACCTTCACCGCCTCGTTCGTCGTCTGGTGGTGGACCGCCCACCTGCTGTTGAGCGCCCGGGTCGGCTGGCTGCCGCTGCTGCCCGGCGCGCTGCTGACAGCCGCCGCGGCCACCGCACTCTCGCTGACCGCCCGGATCTACATGCCGGACGCGCTGAACCGCGCGCTGGCCCAGTATGGTTCGCTGGGCCTGGTGCTGATGGGGCTGTCCTGGCTGATCGTGCTCTGCGCCGCCATCACCTTCTCCGTCACGGCCGGGGCGGTGCTGGCCCAGGGACCGCCGCTGAACGCCTACCTGGGCACGCCCGCCCCGGGCCCCCCGCGCACCGGCTGATCCGTCGACGCCACCACCACCACGACGCAGCCACCAACCACCGCCGCCACCGCCACCATCACCGCTGCCATCGCCACCACCGTCAACGCCGGCGCAGCCGCCCTCGGACGAGCCGGCCCGTGGCGACCGGGTCCCAGGAGCCCGGGCGGTCCCGGGTCAGCGGGTAGCAGGCCAGGCCGATCAGCACGGCGCTGAAGTGGCCGATGCTGGTGTAGTCCCGGCTCTGCGCGACACCCAGGCCGTAGAAGACCAGCACACCGGCCACGTACAGGTACCGCCAGGGCCGCACGATCAGATAGGTGAGCACCGCGACCACCCCGGCGAGCGCGTAGCTGACGCCGTAGTCGAGGGTGTAGACGGCCCTCGGCGGGGCGATGCCGCGGTGGATCGCCCACCCGAGCAGGCCCTCGCTGAGGTAGGTCGCGCCGACGTGCGCGATCATCGCCACCGAGATCCAGCGCAGGGTGCCGAGCCAGCGTTCGGCGGGCACGTGGAAGAGGTTGTAGAGCAGGAAGTAGCTCAGCCACCCGCCGCCCGCGATCCACAGCGCGCTGGTGATCAGCACGCGCATCGGTGAGACCTGGAGGTGGTGCAGGTTGGTCGAGCGCCGTTCCAGGATCCGGTCGGCGGTCGCGGTGTCGACGTGGCGGATCACCTGCGTGGTGGCGAGCAGGATCACCAGCCACACGTAGGTGCCCGGGGCCCGGCGGACGTAGCTCCAGACCGCGTGCGCGAGGCGTGCCCACCAGGGGCGCCGGTGTCCGGGCGCGTTGGTGGTGCCACCGGTCATCGGCGCCTCCTCGACGGTTCCCTTCACCCTCACCCGGGGCGCCTCCGGGCGCGTCGACGCGGTGCGCCCTTCGGGTGACCGGGTCTCGCGGACGGTCTCCCGCGTCCCCCACGCCCTGGGCCCGGCGCCGGCCTCCGTGGTGGTCCGCGCGCTGAACGCCGACCCGGCCGGGCGCCCGGCGGACGGCGCGGCGCTGCTGGAGCTGCTGGAGCTGCTGACGGCCGCTCCGGTCCCGGGCAGCCCGGCGCCGAACGCGAGTTCGGTCGGCGAGGAGATCACCCGGGGCTGGCGTACGCTGGCGCTCTGACCGCCCGGAACGGGCCGCCGGGGGCCGCCGGGCGGCACCACCGGGACCGCACAGCGAGGGCGACGGGCACGATGAGCGAGCGCGGCACGACGACCGCACCTGCAGGTCTCGACGCCGGCCCCGGCGCGCGGCACCCGGCGCTGCGCGTGGCGGACCGGCTGCGGCTGACCACGGTGTACGTGCTGCTGCTGACCGCGACGGCCTGCTGGCTGGCCGGCCAGAGCCACGGCGCCCGGGCCCGGTTCGTCCGGCACAACAGCAGCAACGTCCACCACATGGAGGTCGGCAAGTGGTGGACGATGTTCACCAGCGGGCTGGTGGTCGACGGGGTGCCCGCCTGGGCGGGCATCGCGGCGGTGGCCGTGGTGCTGGGTCTGGCCGAGTGGCGCTGGGGCCCGGCCCGGGCCGGCGCGGTCTTCGTCTTCGGGCACCTGGGCGCCACTCTGCTCACCGAGGGCGCCATGTGGGTGATGCTCACCGCCCGGATCCCGGGGGCGCTGTCCCGGGCTCGTGACGTCGGGATCAGCTACGGGCTGGTCGGCACCGCCGGCTGCCTGCTGGCCCTGGGCCCGGCTCCGCTGCGCCGGTTCGGGCTGCCCGCGCTCGGGCTGGGGCTGGCCGTGACCTGGGCGCTGGACCAGCAACTGGCCGACGCCGGGCACCTGGTGGCGCTCGGCCTCGGCGCGCTGGCCGCCCGGACGCCCTGGCTGCGCGGCCGGGCGCGGGCCCGGGCCCGGGTGCCGGTCTCCGCCACGCGCTGACGGCCCTCCGCCGTTCCTCCGGCGCTCCTCCCGACGTTCCTCCCCGGGGTCTTGCGATCACCCCCACCCCGAGTAATGCTGATTACATGATTACAACCTCGCCCGAAGAGCTCCGGGGGTGGTTCACCGGCCGCCTCCCCGCCGACCTGTTCACCGATCTCGTCGAGATCACCGCGGACCGCGAAGAGATCACCGTCGTCGGCCGCATCACCGAACCCGTCCTCGACCAAGCAGCATCGGACGCCGAGCGCGAAGCCGCGTTCGAGGGCCGGATCGCCGAGTTCCGCGACCGGACCAGGGACGCCCGGATCGCCGTCGCCCGGGAGGCCGAGCGCCGTTACGGCCGCAAGGTCTCCTGGGGCGCCGAGTGCGGCGACCTGAGGGGCATGTTCACCACCGTCTCCGCCCCCGTCATGACCCGGCTGCGCCAGCCCGAACGGCAGGTGCTCGACACCCTGGTGGAGGCGGGCGTCGCCCGCAGCCGCAGCGAGGCGCTCGCCTGGTGTGTCCGCCTGGTGCAGCGCCACTCCGACACCTGGCTCACCGAACTGCGCGAGTCGCTGGAGAACGTCCGCCGCCTGCGCGCCCAGGGGCCGGACGCCGACAGCGCCTCCTGACCCCCGCCCCGACATCCGACCTCCCAACGCGCCTGGGAGAAAGCCGGGTTGAGGTACGGCGACCAACGATCTCCCCCGGCTGGGGGCGGCCAAATGAACGGCCCCCCCTCGCCGAGACGAACGTATGGTAGATCGGTACTCAGAAAACCGAAGACACAGTG
>NZ_JBHWIJ010000218.1:12983-14761 GCF_042732255.1 Kitasatospora sp. NPDC059803
ACAACCCCCCCCCCCACCGCCCTGGTCTAACCGCGGGTGTGGGGTCGGGCCCCCCCCTATCGGCCCCGGTGGGGGGCGCAAACCGCCGCGGCCGCCCCTCGCCGAGCCGATCGTATGCTCTTGCGGTACTCTGCAAACCTATGCCAGAGTGCGGGCATCGGATACGCCGAATCCCCTCACACGTCGCTAAGTCAGGAGCCCGCGCCTCGCGGGTCAAGGGTGCATGCATGTCGAAGGTCTTGAGCAAGCTGCCGGTCGGTGAACGGATCGGCATCGCATTCTCCGGTGGATTGGACACCTCCGTCGCCGTCGCGTGGATGCGCGAGCACGGCGCCGTCCCCTACGCCTACACGGCCGACATCGGCCAGTACGACGAGCCGAACCTCGCCGACGTCCCGGCCCGCGGCCGCGCCTACGGCGCCGAGCAGGCCCGGCTGGTCGACTGCCGGGCGGCGCTGGTCGAGGAGGGCCTGGCCGCCCTCGCCTGCGGCGCCTTCCACATCCGCTCCGCCGGGCAGACGTACTTCAACACCACCCCGCTCGGCCGCGCCGTGACCGGCACCCTGCTGGTCCGCGCGATGCGCGAGGACGAGGTCTCCATCTGGGGCGACGGCTCCACCTACAAGGGCAACGACATCGAGCGGTTCTACCGCTACGGTCTGCTCGCCAACCCCAGCCTGCGGATCTACAAGCCGTGGCTGGACCAGCGGTTCGTCACCGAGCTCGGCGGCCGCAAGGAGATGTCCGCCTGGCTCTCCGAGCGCGACCTGCCGTACCGCGACTCCGCCGAGAAGGCCTACTCCACCGACGCCAACATCTGGGGCGCCACCCACGAGGCCAAGCGGCTGGAGTACCTGGACACCTCGATGGAGATCGTCAGCCCGATCATGGGCGTGGCCTTCTGGGACCCGGCGGTCGAGATCCAGACCGAGGACGTGACGATCGAGTTCGAGTTCGGCCGTCCGGTCCGCATCAACGGCCGGGCGTTCGCCGACGCCGTCGAGCTGGTGCACGAGGCCAACCGGATCGGCGGGCGCCACGGCCTGGGCATGTCGGACCAGATCGAGAACCGCATCATCGAGGCCAAGAGCCGCGGCATCTACGAGGCCCCCGGCATGGCGCTGCTGCACACCGCCTACGAGCGGCTGCTCAACGCGATCCACAACGAGGACACCGTCGCCACCTACCACACG
Source organism: Kitasatospora sp. NPDC059803 (assembly GCF_042732255.1). NCBI lineage: Bacteria > Bacillati > Actinomycetota > Actinomycetes > Kitasatosporales > Streptomycetaceae > Kitasatospora > Kitasatospora sp. NPDC059803. The sequence goes on from NZ_JBHWIJ010000218.1 coordinate 14,177, forward strand.
CAGGGCCGCCGGCTCGGGCGGCTGCTGTACGAGGGCCGCTGGTTCGACCCGCAGTCGCTGATGCTCCGCGACAGCCTGCAGCGCTGGGTCGGCCAGCCGGTCACCGGCAGCGTCACGCTGCGACTGCGCCGCGGCCAGGACTACTCGGTGCTCGACACCCAGGGCCCGAACCTCAGCTACCACCCCGAGAAGCTGTCCATGGAGCGCAGCGTCGACGCCGCGTTCGTCCCGGACGACCGCATCGGCCAGCTGACCATGCGCAACCTCGACATCGCCGACTCGCGCAGCAAGCTGGAGCAGTACGCGGTGCACGGCCAGCTGGCGCCGTGGAGCGGCCTGATCGGCGAGCTGGCGCCCGGCGGGGCGGCGCCGATCGCCGCCGCCGGCCCCGACGCCGAGGCGCTGGCGGCCAAGTCCACCGCGCTCGACAGCGCCGCGATCGAGTCGGGCAACGACTGATCCGCTGCCGTGACCACGTCCGAGGGGGCGCGGCCCCCCCCCGGGGGGGGGGGCCCGCGGGGGTGGGGGGGGGGAGCGGGGGGGGGGGGGGGGGGCGCCCCCCGGCGCGACCCCGCGCGCGGCCCC
>NZ_JBHWIJ010000219.1:0-14651 GCF_042732255.1 Kitasatospora sp. NPDC059803
ACCCCCCCGCCGTAAACCGAGAGGACACGGAGTCTCGTGGGATCGGAGATTTGTATAAGAGAAAGATACGGTGCCGTTCGCCCCGGAGGCCGCGCGCCTCGGATTACCAGATCTTCGCCAGGCCGCAGGGCCGCTCTCCAGGGCCTCCGCAGGCCTGTGGTCAGCCCGCCTGCGGATCGCCGGGGGTGTACGTGACGTGCACCACCTGGCCGTCCTTGCCGAGGAGGCCGAGATCCTTGCCGTTGACGTACGCGTGCACGGCCCCGCCGTTTCCGAGCACCAGCTTGATCTGCTTGGGGTCGGTGAAGGTCTGGTCCTGGCCGTCGCTGATGTTGTTCTGGAACAGCGACTTCCCGCTGCCGTCCACCGCGGACACCCAGCTGGTGCTGCCCTCGGCGACCAGTTTCACGGTGACCTTGTCGGCCGGGACGGCGGCGATCGCGGCCGCACTCGGCACGGGCGCCGGCGGCTGCACGGTGGGCGAGGGCACGGAGGCGACCGAGCCGGTGCCGGAGCCACTGGGCAGCGGCGCGCTGGCGGAGCCGGTGCCGGTGTGGCCGTCCTTGCCGCTGACCAGGTTGAAGCCGATCAGGACGACCACCACGACGATCGCGGAGACCATGGCCGCCGCCCAGTTCGGCCGGCCGCGGCCGGGCACCTTGATCGGGCCGCTGTCGATCAGCTGGGTCGGCCGCTTGGAGGCGGGCGAGCCGCCGTGCGCGGCGTCGTACCGGGCGATCAGGGCCTCGCCGTCGACGCCGACCTCGCGGGCGATCGCGCGGATGTGCCCGCGGGCGTAGAAGTCGCCGCCGCAGCGGCCGAAGTCGTCCTCCTCGATGGCGTGGACGATCGGCACCCGGACCCGGGTCGCCGTACTCACCTGGTCCACCGTGAGCCCGGCCTCGATCCGGGCGGTGGACAGCACCCGGCCGATGCTCGGGGCATCGGCCGCCTGCACCGCGTCGTCGGTCGGCTCGACGGACGACGGGGCGTTCTCGCGGTCGGGGGACTTGCCGATGGTCACGGGGCACGCCTTTCGAGCGGATGGCCACCTGCTGGGGAACAGTCTAGGGGCGCGGGCGGATCGTTTCTCAAGCGGAACAGGCCCGAATGCGCGCGCCCGCCCCGACGGGTGCCCGGCACCCCGCTGAACGGCCGTCAGCGGGCCCGCGCGGGGAACCCGGGGGGTTCGCTTTCCGGCCTGTGACGCGACGTACGGGCGTTCGGTTCCCCTTCACGCGCCTACCCTCCTCCGAACGGGTGAACACTCGTCGCAGGCGCGGGTCGTCAGCCGCGCAGGGCGACCAGCACCCCGTCCAGCTCGTCCGGCTTCACCAGGACGTCGCGGGCCTTGGAGCCCTCGCTCGGCCCGACGATCCCGCGCGACTCCATCAGGTCCATCAGCCGCCCCGCCTTGGCGAAGCCGACCCGGAGCTTGCGCTGGAGCATCGAGGTCGAGCCGAACTGGGTGGAGACCACCAGCTCGGCCGCCTGGATCAGCAGGTCCAGGTCGTCGCCGATCTCCTCGTCGATCTCCTTCTTGGCCCCGCCGCCGACCGTCACGTCGTCCCGGTAGACGGCGGTCAGCTGGTCCTTGCAGTGCTGCACCACCGCGGCGATCTCCGCCTCGGTGACGAACGCGCCCTGGAGGCGGATCGGCTTGCCGGCGCCCATCGGCAGGAACAGCGCGTCGCCCTTGCCGATCAGCTTCTCCGCGCCGGGCTGGTCCAGGATGACCCGGGAGTCGGCCATCGCGGAGGTCGCGAAGGCCAGCCGGGACGGCACGTTGGCCTTGATCAGGCCGGTGACCACGTCCACCGAGGGCCGCTGGGTGGCCAGCACCAGGTGGATGCCGGCCGCGCGGGCCAGCTGGGTGATCCGGACCACCGAGTCCTCGACGTCGCGCGGCGCCACCATCATCAGGTCGGCCAGCTCGTCGACGATCACCAGCAGGTACGGGTACGGGGTCAGCTCGCGCTCGCTGCCGAGCGGCGGGGTGACCGTGCCGGCCTTCACCGCCGCGTTGAAGTCGTCCACGTGCCGGAAGCCGAACGCCGCGAGGTCGTCGTAGCGCAGGTCCATCTCGCGGACCACCCACTGGAGGGCCTCGGCGGCCTTCTTCGGGTTGGTGATGATCGGCGTGATCAGGTGCGGGATGCCCTCGTACGCGGTCAGTTCGACCCGCTTGGGGTCGACCAGCACCATCCGGACCTCGTCCGGGGTGGCCCGGGCCAGGATCGAGGTGATCAGGCAGTTGATGCAGGACGACTTGCCCGCGCCGGTCGCGCCGGCCACCAGGATGTGCGGCATCTTGGCGAGGTTGGCCATCACGGTCTGGCCCTCGACGTCCTTGCCCATGCCGACGACCATCGGGTGGGTGTCCTCGGCGGCCGTGCGCGAGCGCAGCAGGTCGCCGAGGTTGACCATCTCGCGGTCCCGGTTGGGGATCTCGATGCCGACCGCGGACTTGCCCGGGATCGGGCTGATGATCCGCACGTCGGCGCTGGCCACCGCGTACGCGATGTTCTTGGCGAGCGCGGTGATCCGCTCCACCTTGACGGCCGGGCCGAGCTCGACCTCGTAGCGGGTCACCGTCGGGCCCCGGGTGAAGCCGGTGACCCTGGCGTCCACCTTGAACTCGGCGAAGGTGCTGCTGAGCTGGGCCACCACCTCGTCGTTGAGGGCGCTGCGGGCCTTGGCCGGGCCGCCGCGCTCCAGCAGGTCGAGCGGGGGCAGCGCGTAGGTGACGTCGCCGGCCAGCTGGAGCTGCTCCATCCGCACCGGGGCCGGGCCGTGCTCCTCGGGCGCGCCCGGGCCCGCGCTGCGGGCGGCCGGGACGGCGGCCTCCTCCGGCGGGGCGGTGCGGTCCTGCACCTGGTGCATCATGTCCGCCACCGCCGAGGAGGCGGGCACGCCGTAGACCAGTGCCCCGTCCAGGTCGGCGGCGGCGCCGGCGGCGAGGTCGCGGGTGGCGTACGGGTCCAGCGGCTCCTTGTCCAGGGACACCCGGACGGCGTCGGGCTGGTCCTCGTCGTCCGCCGGCTTGCGGCGGCGGCGCCGACGGCGGGCGGCCACCTCGTCGCCCGGGTCCTCGCTGCCCACGGTGAACGGCAGCGCGGCGGGGTCCGCGTCCTCGGGCGGTTCGGTGGACAGGTCGCGCTCCGGCGTACGCCCCTCGCGCAGCTCGTCCTCCGGCCCGGGCTCCACCACGCCGAGCCGCACGCCGGCCGACCGCAGCCGCTCGGGAATGCGGTTGACCGGGGTGGCGGTGACCACCAGCAGGCCGAAGAAGGACAGCAGCAGGAGCAGCGGCACGGCCAGCGCCGGCCCGGCGGCGGCCATCATCGGGGTGGACACGGCCCAGCCGATGATCCCGCCGGCCGCCCTTATCCGCGAGGCGCCGCTGCCCATCATGGGCGCGCCACAGCCGATGTGCACCAGGCCGAGGACGCCGACCAGCAGCGCGCTCAGGCCGATCATGATCCGGCCGTTGGCCTCCGGCAGCTCCGGGTGGCGCCAGAGCCGGACCGCGATCCCGGCCAGCAGGAACGGCACCAGCACGTCGAGCCGCCCGAACAGCCCGGACACCACGGCGGTGGCCGCCTCGCCCAGCCAGCCCTGCGGGCTGAACCAGGTGCCGGCGGCGGTCACCAGCGCGAGTGCGAACAGCAGCAGGCCCAGCCCGTCCTTGCGGTGGGCCGGGTGGAGGTTCTTGGCCCCGTCACCGAAGCCCCGGAAGATCGCGGCGATGCTGTTCGCCACGCCGAGCCAGACGGCCCGGACGGCCCGGAAGAGTATCGGCTTGGGCGGCGGCGGGGACGGCGGGGCCGGTTTGGCCGCCGCCTTCTTCGCCGGGGCCGCCTTCTTGGCCGCCGCCTTCTTCGCGGGCGGCTTGCCCGGGGCCTTCGCCGCGGCCTTCTTGGACGGTCCCGGACTCGGGTTGCGTGCCGCGCTTCCGGGCGTACGAGTGGCCATGGGTCAGCAGCCTACCGGGGTGGGCCACCAGTGCACATGTGCCCGAGCCGGGGCTCAGGGACGTGTCGCAGACACACCGTCACGCTGACCCGGTTTCACCCGGCCGCGCCAGAAATTCACCCGCAGGAGTGAACCCCGCCGACCGGTTACGCGGTTCCCGGCCGGAGCGCGTCCAGGGCCCGGCGCAGCCCCGCCAGCTTGCGCTCCAGGTGCGCCGCGGTGGCCGCCACCCCGGCGTCCTCGACGCCGTCCAGCTGCTTGCCCAGCGCCTCCGCCTGCTCCTCGACCGCCGCCAGCCGCGCGGACAGCTCGCCCAGCAGCGCCCCGCCCAGGGGCGGCTCGCCGCCGCCCGCCTCCAGTTGCAGCCGCAGCAGCGCGGCCTGCTCCTTCAGCTGGCAGTTCTTCACGTACAGGTCGACGAAGACCGAGACCTTGGCGCGCAGCACCCACGGGTCGAAGGGCTTGGAGATGTAGTCCACGGCCCCGGCCGCGTAGCCGCGGAAGGTGTGGTGCGGGCCGTGGTTGATCGCGGTCAGGAAGATGATCGGGATGTCCCGGGTGCGCTCGCGGCGCTTGATGTGGGCGGCCGTCTCGAAGCCGTCCATCCCGGGCATCTGGACGTCCAGCAGGATCACCGCGAAGTCGTCGGTGAGCAGCGCCTTGAGCGCCTCCTCGCCGGAGACGGCACGCACCAGCGTCTGGTCCAGCGCGGAGAGGATCGCCTCCAGCGCCAGCAGGTTCTCCGGTCGGTCGTCGACCAGGAGGATCTTCGCCTTCTGCATCAGGGCTCGCCCTCCTGTCGCCTGCCTGCCGCCCGGTGATGGCACTCGCGTCCTGCCCACCGCTACCCCGGTCATGCTAGCCGCACCCCCTCGCCCGGCACATCGCTCCGTCGTGACCCGATCCGGAGCGGCGCGCGGCCAGTGCTCCGGCGCACGCTCAGCAGCGTGTCGCCGTCCGGTCACTGTTCGCAACGATCGGTGACCCTACCGGGTTCCCGGGCCCGACCGCCAGCAAACCGGCCCACCGGACGGCGCGAACCCCGGAGCCCGCCCCGGAGTTCGCGCCCTCCCCCGGCGCTACGCGCGGTCCGCCCGCAGCCACTCGCGCATCACCGCCAGCAGGTGGTCGGTCTCCACCGGCTTGGTGATGTGGTCGGTGGCGCCCGCCTCCAGCGACTTCTCCCGGTCGCCCTTCATCGCCTTCGCGGTCAGCGCGATGATCGGCAGGCCCGCGAACTGGGGCATCCGGCGGATCGCCTCGGTGGTCGCGTAGCCGTCCATCTCCGGCATCATGATGTCCATCAGGACCAGCGCCACGTTCTCGTGCTGCTCCAGCATCTCGATGCCCTCGCGCCCGTTCTCGGCGTACAGGACGGTCAGGCCGTGCTGCTCCAGCACGCTGGTGAGGGCGAACACGTTGCGGACGTCGTCGTCCACGATCAGCACCTGCTGGCCGTCGAAGCGCACGTCGCTGCGGCTGGGGCGGGGCGGGGCGGGCTCCACCGGGCGGGCCCCGGCGGCGGCGTCCAGGGCGGCGCTGCGCCGGCGCTCCACCGCGCCGCGGCGGCGCTCCTCGGCCAGCTCGCGGACCTCCTGGGCCCAGTGGTCGGCCGGGTTCTCACCGACCGGCACGGGCACCCCGATCGGGGTCACGCCGACGGAGGCGCGCAGCGTCGGGACGCTCGACACGACCGGGCGCTCGACCTGGGTCGCGCCCGGGGCCTCGGTGCGCAGCGGCAGGTAGAGCGTGAACGTGGAGCCCTTGCCCAGCTCGCTCTCGGCGTGGATCTCGCCGCCCAGCAGCCGCGCGATCTCGCGGCTGATCGACAGGCCGAGCCCGGTGCCGCCGTACTTGCGGCTGGTGGTGCCGTCGGCCTGCTTGAACGCCTCGAAGATCTCCCGCAGCTTGTTGCCGGGGATGCCGATGCCGGTGTCGGAGACCGCGAAGGCGATCAGCTCGTCGTCCGGGTCCTTGATCGAGCCGGACTCCAGCAGCCGCTCGCGCACGTGCTGCGGGACCTCCGCGCCGGCCGGGGAGATCGAGAAGTCGACCGCGCCGGCGTCGGTGAACTTGACGGCGTTGGAGATCAGGTTGCGCAGCACCTGCTGGAGCCGCTGCTCGTCGGTGTGCAGGGTGACCGGCAGGGCGGGCGAGACCCGGACGGCGAAGTCCAGGTTCTTGTCCAGCGCGACCGGCTGGAAGGTGGCCTCGACGTAGTCGACCAGCTGGACCAGGGCGATCCGGGCCGGGCGGACGTCCATCTTGCCGGCCTCGACCTTGGAGAGGTCGAGGATGTCGTTGATCAGCTGGAGCAGGTCGGAGCCGGCGCCGTGGATGGTGTCGGCGAACTCGACCTGCTTGGGCGAGAGGTTGCCCTCGTTGTTGTCGGAGAGCAGCTTGGCCAGGATCAGCAGCGAGTTGAGCGGGGTGCGCAGCTCGTGCGACATGTTGGCGAGGAACTCGCTCTTGTACCGGGAGGCCAGGGCGAGCTGCTCGGCGCGCTCCTCCAGGACCTGCCGGGCCTCCTCGATCTCGCTGTTCTTGATCTCGATGTCGCGGTTCTGCTGGGCGAGTTGCTCGGCCTTCTCCTGCAACTCCTCGTTGGTGCGCTCCAGTTCCTCCTGGCGCGCCTCCAACTCGGCGGATCGCATCGAGAGTTCGGCGGTGAGCCGCTGGGACTCCAGCAGCAGGCCCTCGGTCTTGGTGTTGACGCTGATGGTGTTGACGGTGACGCCGATCAGGTCGGCGATCTGGTTGAGGAAGTCCAGCGCGACGGTGGTGAAGGAGCTGAAGGTGGCCAGCTCGATCACGCCCAGCAGCCGGCCCTCGAACAGCACCGGCAGCACCACGATGTGGGCCGGCGAGGCCTCGCCGAGGCCGGAGGCGATCTTGAGGTATCCGGGCGGCGCCTCCTTGAGGATGATCGCCCGCTTCTCCACCGCGGCCTGCCCGATCAGCGACTCGCCGGGCCGGAAGGTGGTCGGCATCGCGCGCCGCTGGTAGCCGTAACTACCGATCAGCCGCAGGACGGTGTCGTTCTCGTCGTCGTCCTCGGTGATCAGCTCGGCGGTGCGGCCGGCCGGCTGGGCGAGGAAGAAGGCGCCGTGCTGGGCGGAGACCACCGGGGTCAGCTCGGTCATGATCAGCGAGGCGACGGCCTCCAGGTCCCGGCGGCCCTGGAGCAGGCCGGAGATCCGGGCCAGGTTGGTCTTGAGCCAGTCCTGCTCCTGGTTGGTGCGGGTGGTCTCGCGCAGGTTGGCGATCATCTGGTTGATGTTGTCCTTGAGCTCGTCGAGCTCCCCCGCGGCGTCCACGTCGATCCGCAGGCTCAGGTCGCCCCTGGTCACGGCGGTGGCGACCTGGGCGATCGCGCGCACCTGCCGGGTCAGGTTGTTGGCCAGTTCGTTCACCGATTCGGTGAGGTCCTGCCAGGTGCCGTCCACGCCGGGTACCCGGGCCTGGCCGCCGAGCCGCCCGTCGGTGCCCACCTCGCGGGCGACCCGGGTCACCTCGTCGGCGAACGCCGACAGCTGGTCGACCATGGTGTTGATGCTGGTCTTGAGCTGGAGGATCTCGCCGCGCGCGTCGACGTCGATCTTCTGCGAGAGGTCGCCGCGGGCCACCGCCGTGATCACCAGCGCGATGTTGCGGACCTGGCCGGTGAGGTTGTTGGCCATCAGGTTGACGTTGTCGGTCAGGTCCTTCCAGATGCCGGCCACGCCCGGCACGCTCGCCTGACCGCCCAGGGTGCCGTCGGTGCCGACCTCGCGGGCCACCCTGGTCACCTCCACCGCGAAGGAGGAGAGCTGGTCGACCATGGTGTTCAAGGTCCCGGCGAGGGCGGCGACCTCGCCCTGCGCCTCGATGGTGATCTTCTTGGACAGGTCGCCGCGGGCCACCGCGGTGGCGACCTCGGCGATGTTGCGGACCTGCCCGGTCAGGTTGGACGCCATGAAGTTGACGTTGTCGGTCAGGTCCTTCCAGATCCCCGACACCCCGCGCACCCGCGCCTGGCCGCCCAGGATCCCCTCGGTGCCCACCTCGCGGGCGACCCGGGTCACCTCGTCGGCGAACGCCGACAGCTGGTCGACCATGGTGTTGACGGTCGTCACCAGCTCCAGGATCTCGCCCCGGGCGTCGACGGTGATCTTCTTCGACACGTCGCCGCGCGCCACCGCCGTGGTCACCTCGGCGATGTTGCGGACCTGGCTGGTCAGGTTGTTGGCCATCAGGTTGACGCTGTTGGTCAGGTCCTTCCACGTCCCGGACACCCCGGGCACGCTCGCCTGACCGCCGAGGATGCCCTCGGTGCCGACGTCCCGGGCCACCCTGGTGACCTCGTCGGCGAAGGCGCCCAGCTGGTCCACCATCGTGTTGATGGTGTTCTTCAGCTCCAGGATCTCCCCGCGCGCGTCCACCTGGATCTTCTGAGACAGGTCGCCCTTGGCGACCGCGGTCGTCACCTGCGCGATGTTGCGCACCTGATCGGTGAGGTTGTTCGCCATGAAGTTGACGTTGTCGGTCAGATCGCGCCACACCCCGGCCGCCCCGGGCACCTGCGCCTGACCGCCGAGCCGCCCCTCGGTGCCCACCTGGCGGGCCACCCTGGTCACCTGTTCGGCGAAGCCGGAGAGCTGGTCGACCATCGTGTTGATGGTGTTCTTCAGCTCCAGCATCTCGCCGCGCGCGTCCACCTCGATCTTCTGCGAGAGGTCCCCGCGCGCCACCGCCGTGGTCACCTGGGCGATGTTGCGCACCTGGCCGGTCAGGTTGTCGGCCATGAAGTTCACCGAGTCGGTCAGGTCCCGCCAGACCCCGGCCACGCCCGGCACCTGCGCCTGGCCGCCGAGCCGGCCCTCGGTGCCCACGTCCCTGGCCACCCCGGTGACCTGGGCGGCGAACCCGTTCAGCTGGTCCACCATCGTGTTGACGGTGTTCTTCAGCTCCAGCATCTCGCCGGCCACCTCGACGGTGACCTTGCGGGACAGGTCGCCCTTGGCCACCGCGGTGGTCACCTGGGCGATGTTGCGCACCTGCGCGGTCAGCCGGCCGGCCATGGTGTTGACCGAATCCGCCAGGTCCTTCCAACTGCCGGACACACTGCGGACCTTGGCCTGGCCGCCCAGCTTGCCCTCGGTGCCCACCTCGCGGGCCACCCGGGTCACCTCGTCGGTGAACTCCGAGAGCTGGTCCACCAGCCCGTTGACGGTCCGGCCGATCTTCAGGTACTCGCCGCGCAGCGGGTGGCTCACCCCGTTGCTGTGCAGCGAGCGCAGCTCCATCTTCTGGTCCAGGTCGCCCTCGGCGATCGAGGAGAGCACCCGGCCCACCTCGGCCATCGGACGGGCCAGATCGTCGATCAGCGCGTTGCAGTTGTCGACGGCCGCCATCCAGGCGCCCTCGCCCGCGCCGGTCTCCAGCCGCTCGTTCAGCCGGCCCTCGCGGCCCACCGCCCGCCGCACCCGGGCCAGTTCGCCGGTCAGGTGCTGATTGCGCTCGGCGACCTCGTTGAACACCGCGGCGATCTCCGCCAGCGGACCGTCCCCCGGAACCGTCAGCCGGCGGCGGAAGTTGCCGTCCCGCATCGCGGTCAGCGCGGCCAACAGCTTCCGCAGTTCGGCCGGCTCCGCCCCCCGGTTGTGGCTCACTCGCCGGCCGGCCGCGTTCCGCGGCGCGGTCCCGGACCGCCCACCGCGCGGAACGGGCGGCGTCGTACCGGTTGCGTCCTTGGTGGCCGAACTCAACGGGCCCCTCCCACATCGTGAACTTTCCCGGTGACCGTCCGTGCCGGTACGGCACGCACCGGGGCACCGGCCCGGTCGGGCTGCGTACCGGCGCCCCACACGGCACACCGGCACCCGCATCGACCGTACTGCTCCGACCGGCCGTCGCGGACCCCCCAGTCTGGCAGCACCGGCGCCGGGTATACGGCCGGTTGCGCCCGGTTGGTAGCCGACCGTCCGAAACAGGTGGGCAGAATCACTCTCAGGTGCCTGTTTCAACGCCCCGTCCCCACGGGGAACCAAGCGGAAAGTAGGGTGGAGCGCTGCACCGGGCCATGACCCGACCCAGCGCCGCCACCCCGGCGGCACGCACCGGGAGTCGGCGCCACGCCCCGGACAGTCAAGGCCAGAGCAGCAGAGGAGAAGTGGCAACGTGGTCACCGCGCGCGCAGCCGCCACCTTCGACCCCGACGGCCGGTCCGCAGCCGCCGCCCGGGGCTTCGTACGGGACGCGCTGCTCGGCTGGGGTCTGCCCGAGGTCGTCGACGACGCCGTCGTCCTGGTCAGCGAACTGGTCACCAACGCCGTCGTCCACGCCGGCACCGCCGCCGAGGTGTGCTGCCTGCGGGAGGAGGGCACCGTCCGGATCGAAGTCACCGACCACCACCCCGAACGCGGCCTGCCCTCCCTCGGCGACGGCCCCGTCACCGCCTCCGACCGCTACGCAGACCCCGACGGCGAGGGCGGCCGCGGCCTGCTGATGTGCTCCGCCCTCGCCGAGCGCTGGGGCGTCGAGTACGCGGCCGGGCGCAAGACCGTCTGGTTCCGGCTCGCCCTGCCCGCCCCCGTGGCCGGCACCCGCTACGCCGTCCCCGCGACCCCCGGCAGCGACCTGCCCAGCGGCCCCGGCCCGGTGCACGTCGCCGTCGTCCAGCTCGACGAGGACGGCCGCGTCCTCGCCTGGAACCCGGACGCCGAGGCGCTGTTCCAGTACCCCGCCACGACCGTCCTCGGCCGCCCCTGGGCCGACCTCGCCGTCTGGCCGCAGTCCGCCGGCCGCGGCCTCGGCCTCGCCGACACCCTGCGGCTGGCCCGCTGGGAGGGCGGCTACGGCGTCCGCCGCGCGGACGGCCACGAGGTCGAGGTGTACGGCGTCCAGGTCCGCGTGCGCGACACCGAGGGCGTCCCCTCCACCCTCTGCCTGCTCGTCCTCGAACCCGACCGCGCGGTGCTCCGCTCCCCCGCCCGCGCCCTGCCCGGCGAGCGTTCCGACCCGACCGGCCCCCGGCTCGACCTGCTGGCCGGCCCGGTCGCCACCGACGACCTCGACACCCTGCTCCAGCGCACCGTCGAACGCGCCCGCGACCTGCTCGACGCCGACGCCGCGTACCTGCTGCTGACCACCGACGACGAGACCGAGTTCGAGGTCCGCGCCGCCACCGGCTTCACCTCCGGGCACCGCCGGCACACCCGCTTCCCGGTCGACACCGGCAGCCGCTACGACTCCGCCCGGCTGCCCTCCGTCCACGAAGACCTCACCTCCCGCCCGACCGGCCTGCCCCTGCTCACCGGCAGCGGCATGCGCTCCCTGGTCACCGTCCCGCTCAAGGTCGAGGGCCGGCTGATCGGCTCGCTCGGCATCGCCACCGCCGCGCCCGGCCGCTACGACAACGAGGACGCCCTGCGGCTGCAGTTCGCCGCCGACCGGGTCGCCCTCGCCGTCGAGAGCACCCGGCTGACCGAGCTCGAACGACTCCGCCGGGGCTCGCTGTCCTTCCTCGTCGAGGCCTCCGACCTGCTCGCCGGCACCCTCGAACACGAGCAGACCCTCGCCCTGATGGCCCAGATGGCCGTCCCCACCCTCGCCTCCTGGTGCGCCGTCTACACCAAGGGCGACCACGGCGCCGCGGCCGGCCTCGCCTTCGTCCTGCACGAGGACGAGGACCGGATCGACCCGCTGCGCGACCTGCTCGACAAGACCCCGGCCCCCGACGCCGGCCCGACCCACGGCGTCCGCTTCTGGTCGGCGCCCGCCGAGACCGCCGCCGCCGGCGGCCTCACCGACAGCCCCGAACTCGCCGGACTGCTCGGCGAGACCGTCGTCCTGCCGCTGACCGCCCGCAACCGGGTCATCGGCCTGCTCGCGCTCGGCGTCCCGGCCGGCGTCCGGTTCCGCCAGGAGATCCTCGAACTCGCCGAGGACCTCTCCCGCCGGGCCGCCCTCGCGCTCGACAACTCCCGCCTCTACTCCGAGCGCACCGCCACCAGCCAGGCCCTGCAACGCAGCCTGCTGCCGCCGGACCTGCCCGAGATCCCGGGCGTCGAGGTCGACGTCTACTACCAGGCCGCCGGCGAGGGCAACGAGGTCGGCGGCGACTTCTACGACCTGTTCACCATCCGCGAGGGCACCTACGGCTTCGCCATCGGCGACGTCTGCGGCACCGGCCCCGAGGCCGCCTCGGTCACCGGCCTCGCCCGGCACTCGCTGCGCCTGCTCGCCCGCGAGGGCCTGGACGCACCGCAGGTGCTCCGCCGCCTCAACGCGGCCATCCTGGACGAGGGTTCGCGCAGCCGCTTCCTCACCCTGCTCTACGGCGAACTGACGCCCCGCCCGGACGGCAGCATCGAACTGTCCCTGGTCTGCGCCGGCCACCCGCTGCCGCTCCGGCTGAGCACCGACGGCCAGGTCGACCGGGCCGCCACCCCGCAGCCGCTGCTCGGCGTCATGGAGGACCTCGACCTCACCGCCGAGCGCCTGGTGCTCTCCCCCGGTGAGGTCCTGCTGTGCGTCACCGACGGCGTCACCGAACGCCGCGAGGGCAGCCGGATGCTGGGCGACGACGGCCTCGCCGAGGTGCTCACGGGCTGTACCGGCCTGACCGCCGGGGCGGTCGCGATGCGGGTGCAGCGCGCCGTCGAGCGCTTCGCCCCGGAACCGCCGTCCGACGACATGGCCATCCTGACCCTGCGGGTGCCGACCCAGCGCGCCTCGTGAGCCGACACCGCCTCTCGGTCAGCCCCTGGCTCCCCGGTCGGCCCTGAGCGTTCCACAGCTGACATCGTCACAAATTGTTATATTCACAAGGGTACAAGCGGGTACGTCCGGGTACACCGATCTCACCGGGGAATCCCCCGGCGGGGACAGGACCGGCGGCTCTCCCGCCGACCCATCACTTCTGACCGCAGCCCGCGCACGCTCCAGCCGTGCGCCCTCGGCGCGGTCGCGCGCATCCACCTCATCGGACCACACCACTGCGTTGACTGCGCCCTGCGCGCGCCCAAAGTGAAAGGAGCCTCCGGTGAGCAACGAAGCTACCGGGGCAACGAACGCCCGCTCCACCGGAGCCGACGCGGGTAACCTCGGCTACCTCGCACTCGGCCTCACACTGCTCGCCTACGGCCTGCTCTCCACCGGCGTCTTCAGCGGCACCGGGGTCGGGGACGCGGCACACCTCGCCCATCTGGTCGGCGGAGTCACCCTCTTCATCGCGGGCCTGTGGCAGCTCCGCGGCGGCGAGGGCTTCACCGGAACGGCCTTCACCAGCCTCGGCGCCTTCTGGGCGACCTGGTCGACGGCCGGCGGGGCGGGCAAGAACGCCGCCGGCCTGTTCCTCCTGCTCTGGGCCCTGCTCGCCCTCACCCTGACCGCCGCCAGCTGGGGCGCGGGCCTGTTCAGCCGCGCCGTCTACGGCCTGCTCACGCTGTCCCTGCTGCTGAACGCCATCGCCGTCTTCGGCGGCTACAGCGGCCTCGCCAAGTTCGCCGGCTGGGTCGCGGCCGTCTCCGGGCTCACCGCCTGGTACTGGGCCACCTCCGCGCTCAGCAACGGCTCCTGGGGCAGGATCGCCCTGCCGGTCAAATGACCCGCTGCGGCTGATCCGCCGCGGCGTACCGGGGTCGGACCTCCGTGTCGACGGAGGCCCGACCCCGGCGACGTGCCACCAGGGCCTGGGCGGCGTACGCGAGCAGCAGGATCACGACGGCGACGATGCCGTCCGCCCAGAAGTGGTTCGCGGTCACCACGACCACCGCGACGGTCAGCACCGGGTGCAGCACCATCACCCACCGCAGCGGACTCCGCGAGACCCGCACCACCGCGACCGCCGCCAGCACGCACCACGCGACGTGCACCGACGGCATCGCCGACAGCTGGTCGGCCACCACCACACCGCCCATCGCGCCCCCGTACACCGACTGCCCGTACTCGGCGGCCACGTCGACGAACCCGTGCTGCGGCAGCATCCGGGGCGGCGCCACCGGGATGAACTGCACCAGCAGACAGACCGCCGTGGTGATCACCACCGTGTTCCGCACCCACGCGTACCGCTCCCGGTGCCGCACGAACACCCAGAGCAGCACCGCCAGCATCACCGCGAAGTGCATCGCCGCGTAGTAGTAGTTCGCGAGCCTCACCAGCACCGGGTACGGCGTGACGGCCGCCTGCCAGGACGCCTCGTCCGGTAGACCGATCGCCGACTCGGTGCGGTGGATCCAATCCGCCCGGTCCAGCGCGTGGTCTCCACTCATCACCGAGAGGTGGCCCACCAGCTGCCAGAGCGCGAACAGCGCCAGCAGCGTGCCGGCCTCCCGCAGCAGCGCCGACAAGGACGGCTTCCGGACCCTGGCGGCGGCGTACGCCCCGCCGTAGAGAGCGACCGCGGCGCCCCCGGCGGACTGCCAGGTAAGGGTCAGGTTCTGCAACGGATCGCGCCTCTCCGACAAACTCTGGTTCGTGTGTCGGCAGAGGTTAACGCAAAAAGACCCCCTCCCAGAAGGGAGGGGGTCTTTTCGGAATAATTGTTCGGCGGCGTCCTACTCTCCCACAGGGTCCCCCCTGCAGTACCATCGGCGCTGAAAGGCTTAGCTTCCGGGTTCGGAATGTAACCGGGCGTTTCCCTCACGCTATGACCACCGAAACACTATGAAACAGTCAACCGCACCAACCCCGTA
>NZ_JBHWIJ010000220.1:0-9906 GCF_042732255.1 Kitasatospora sp. NPDC059803
CGCCCGCGCGCCCGGGCGCGGGGGGGCGCCCCCCCGCCCCCGCGCGGGCGCCCCCGCCGCCCCCGCCGGCCGGGGCTCGCGCGGGGCGGGCCCCCCCCCCCGCGACTCGGCCCCGCCCAGCCCGCAGGCCGCGAGCGGCTCGGCGAGCCCGGCCTCCCCGGCGAGCGCGTCCAGTAGCCGCCCGGCGGCCCGGCGCCGCGCGCCCGCGTCGGCGTGGGCGCGGGCGGCGAGCGGGGCGAGCAGTTCGGCCAGGGCCTGGAGTGCCGGTTCGGCCGCCGCCGAGCGCAGGTGCGGGCGCAGCCGCCAGCCGTCGAACGGCGAGCCGTCCTGGGGCCCGACGGGCAGCCCGGTGTCGCCGCGCCCGGCGGGCGGGACGGGTGCGGCGGTGGCAGGTACGGCGGTGACGGCAGTGGTGGCGGTGGCGGCGACGGCCCGGCCGCCGGCGGTGGTGATCGAGCAGTCCGGCACCCCGAGCCGGCCGACCGCGTGGGCCAGCACCTCGCCGGCCCCGGCGTCCGCGTGCAGCAGGTCGAGCAGTTCGTGCCGGACGGTCTCCGGGATCGCCGCGGTGTCCTGGGCGCCGGCCCGCAGGTCCCCCCAGAGTCGCAGGTAGACGCGGTCGGTGACGGCACGGAAGCTGACTCCGGCTGGCACCGCCAGCAGCGGGATGCCGTGGGTGCGGCAGGCGTCGGCGAGGCTGTCCGGGACGCTGCCGTGGGTGCCCTCGCCGGCCAGCAGCGCCGCCACGCCCGCGCTGCGCAGGGCGGTGGCGAAGCGCAGCGCGCCGGAGGCGTCGGCGGGCTGCCACCAGACCAGGCCGGTGAGGACGAGTTCGCCGGGCTGGAGGTAGCGGGCCGGGTCCTGGAGGTCGGTGGAGCTGAGCCCGGTGACCGGGCGGTCGAGCAGGTCCGGGGTGCCCCAGGCCAGGCGGATGTCCAGGTCGTCGAGGTGCAGCAGGTCGCCGACGATCATCTCTCGCTCATCTCGCTCTCGCTCTCGCCTTTGTGCGCCGCGCACGGCTGCTCCTCGCAAGTGCAAGGTTCAGATGTGCATGGGCATCGTAAATGCAAGTCATGCGGCGGTGATTCTTCTTGTCGGATCATCCAGTGCGGGCCCCCTCGGCGGGTGTGCGGAACCAGTCGTCCGCCCGATTGCGGTGCCGCTTCCATCGGCTTCCGCCGGCTTCCGCCGGCTTCCGCCGGTGCGGGGCGCGCCGAGCCGCCTCCTCGGACATGCCCGCCCCTGTCCCCGCAGTTGCCAGCCGAAAGCGCTCCATCCCATCGCAGCTGCCGCTGAAATCATCCTTTCGGCGCCGCAGCTGCGAATGCCAGGGCCCTCCCTCGGGTAACCCCCTCCCGGGTCGCAGCGGCGCGGCCCGGGAGGAGGGAGCACCATGACCCCGTCGAGCCCCACCGTCCGGCTGCACGGCCACTTCGACCGGCCCGCCGAGCTGTCGGTCGACCAGCTGCGCGCCCTCCCCGTGCACCGCGTCGAGGTCAGCTTCGACTGCCTGGCCGAGGGCGAGCAGCGGCACGACTACGAGGGGCCCGCGCTCTGGGACGTACTGTGCGCGGCCCGGCCCCGGATCGACTTCTCCGGCCGCAAGCAGCGGCTGCGCTTCCTGCTGTCGGTCAGCGGCGCGGACGGCCACCGGGCCGTCGTCTCCTGGGCCGAGATCGACCCCGACTTCGGCGGCCAGCGGATCCTGCTGGCCACCAGCATGGACGGCGCCCCGCTGGACGCCGCCGGCCCGCAGCTCGTCGTCCCCGACGACCACTGCGGCGCCCGCTACGTCAGCGGGGTCACCGCCGTGTGGCTCGGCCCGCTGGGTGAACCGGCGGCCTGAGCCCCGGCCGCGCGTAGCCGGGCCTTGTGTCGCTGGGCCTTGTGCCGCCGGGTCGGCCGAGCCGCGGCCCCGGTCCGAGTCTTGTGCCGCCAACGGGAGCGTGGGAAGGATGGGCGCATGACGATCGATCTCGCCTTCGCCGAGCGCTTCGCCGAGGTCTGGGCCGCCGACTGGAACTCCCGCGACCTGGAGCGCATCCTCGCCCACTACACCGAGGATGTGGTCTTCGCCTCGCCCCGGATCCGGGTGCTCACCGGTGAGCGGCTGGACGAGGTGCGCGGCAAGGAGGCCCTGCGCGCGTACTGGGCGCAGGGCCTCGACCGCCTGCCCGACCTGCACTTCACCGTCGAGGACGTCCGCGCCTCCGTGGACACCGTCGTCATCAACTACCGCAACGAGCGGGGCCAAGCCGTCGCCGAGGTGCTGACCTTCCGCGACGGCCTGGTCTGCCGGGGCCTCGGCGCCTACGGGCCGGAGGCCTGACGCGGGCCCCCGTCGGATCCTCGCCGGGGCCGTAGGCCCTGCTCGGAGGGGGTGTGGGCCCGATCGCAGCCGAGACCGAAAAGAGCTCGCCGGATGCCTGTTTCCGTGCCAACATGCCCCATATGGGGACGATTCTGCACGGCACCCTGGTGACCCTCCGTACCGCCGGCACCGACGACATCCCGGCGCTCGCGGCCATCCGCGGCACGCCCGAGGTGTTCGCCCGCTGGCGGGGCGGTGACGACCTCGCCGACGCCGTCGCCAGCGACCTGGAGGAGCCCGACACCGAGACCCTCGCCGTCGAGGTGGGCGGGAAGATCGTCGGCGCCATCCAGTGGTACGCCAACAACGACGACGAGTACCGGCACGCCGGCATCGACATCTACCTCGACCCGGAGGTCCACGGCGTCGGCCTCGGCGCGGACGCCGTCCGTACGCTGGCCCGCCATCTCGTCGACCACCACCACTACCACCGGCTGATCATCGACCCGGCGGCCGACAACACGGCCGCGATCCGCTGCTACGCGAAGGTCGGCTTCCGCTCCGTCGGCACCATGCGCCAGTACGAGCGCGGCCCGGACGGCACCTGGCACGACAACCTGCTGATGGACCTCCTCGCGGACGAGCTCCGCTGACCGGCGCGCCCGCGCGGCGGTAGGCGGCCCGGCAGCGGCCCGACCGGCCCGGAGCGCGCGTGGCGCGGAGTCAGATCGCGGCTGCGCCTGCGGTCGCCCGCTCCGGCGCCGGGCAGCCGCAGGTGCGCCGCAGCACCAGCCGGGCCGGGAAGGTCCGCGCGCCGGTGGAGCGCCGCTCGGCCCCGCCGAGGACCAGGTCGACCGCGGCGCGGGCCATCTCGTCCTGCGCGGTCGCGACGGTGGTCAGTGCCGGGCCGGCGATCACCGCCTCGGCGATGTCGTCGAAACCGGCCACCGCGAGCTGCTCCGGCACCCGGATGCCCAGGTCGTCGGCGGCCCGCAGCAGGCCGATCGCCTGGTCGTCGGTCGTGCAGAACACGGCGGACGGCCGGTCGGGCCGGGCCAGCAGGGCGAGCGCCTCGGCGTGCGCCCGGACACGGTCGAACGGCGCGGGCACCAGCCGCCCCTCGGTCGCCAGCCCGGCCTCGGCCAGCGCGGCGGCCCAGCCGGCCGTCCGCCCGGTGACCGGGTCGTGCGGGCTGAGCGCGAGGGTGCCGCCGAAGCAGTGCACCTCGGCGTGGCCGTGCCCGAGCAGGTGCCGGACCACCTCGCGGGCGCCGCCCTCGTCGTCCGCCACCACCGCGACGCCGTCGGCGGTCTCCGCCCGGTGGTGCAGCAGCACGACCGAGGTGCCGTCGCCCACGTCGAAGCCGGTGAGCCCGGGGGTGGCCGGGTCCTGGGTGACCAGGATCAGCCCGTCGACCTGCATGCCGAGGAACGCGCGGATGTAGTGCGCCTCGCGCTCGTCCACGTAGTCGGAGTTGCCGATCAGCAGGAGCCGGCCGTGGTCGGCGGCGGCCTGCTCGACGGCGTGCGCGAGCCCGGCGAAGAACGGCTGGCGGGCGTCCGGCACGACCATGCCGAGCAGGTTGGTCCGCCGCCGTGCCATCGCCTGGGCGACCCGGTTGGGGCGGTAGCCGAGCTCCTCGACCGCCGCGAGCACCCGCGCCCGGGTCGCGGGCGCCACCGGCCGCGGCCCGTCGTTGATCACATAACTCACGACCGCCGTGGACGTCCCCGCCACCCGCGCCACATCGTCCCGTGTCACCCTCGCCATGCCCGCGAGCCTACACAGCGCCTCCGACAGCTCCGGGCTGCCGTCGCCGCCGGGCGCCCGCCGCGGTCAGTACGTGTGGTCCGCGGTGATGTCCGCCGAGAGGCCGAGGGCCTGTTCGGCGGGTCGCCCGCGCAGCGCCAGCAGGGTCTGGGCGAGCGCGTCGACGGCGGCCAGGTGGGCGAGCCGGCTGGCCGTGGTCTCCAGGCCGAAGACCAGGTCCTGCCCGCCCGCGACCAGGGTGTGGGTGGCCGTCTCGGTGAGCGGCGAGCGGGCGTAGCTGGTGAGCGCGACCACGGCCGCCCCGGCCGCCCGGGCCCGGCGCGCGGCGTCGATCACCAGCGGGGTGGCGCCGCCGTGGCTGACCGCGAAGCAGACGCCGTCGGGCGGGAGCTGGGCGGCGGCCAGCTGGGCGGTGAGCGGGTCGGCGGGGGCGTCGACGCGCAGGCCGAGCGCGCGCAGCCGGTAGGCGAGGTCGAGCACCACCGCGCCGGACAGCCCGGAGCCGACCAGCACCACCTGGCCGGCGCCGGCCAGCACGTCGGCGGCCGCCCGCAGGTCGTCGGCGGTGAGCGTGGCGGTGATCCCGTCCAGGGCCGCGCGGGCGGCCCGCAGGGTGTCGGCGAGGGCCCGGGCGGCCGGGTCGCGTGCGTCGTCGTCGTCGGCGGGGGCCGGGGCCGTGGCGGGGGAGTGCCGGGCGGCGGCGATCTTCAGCTCCTGGTAGCCGCGGAAGCCGAGCCGCTGGCAGGCCCGGACCACGGAGGAGGGGGCGGTGCCGGCCAGTGCGGCGACGTCGCTGACGCTCAGGTGCACCAGGCCGGCACCCCGGTCGAGCACCACCTCGGCCACCCGCGCCTCGGCGCCGCGCAGGTCGCCGAGCCGGGCCCGGATCCGCGCAGCGAGCTGGGACTCCAGGGGCGTCATGTCGGAATGTCCTTCCATGGCGCTAGGGTAGCGTGGAATTCGGTTCCAGGCCGTGCCGGGTCGCCGGAAGGCCGTCGGAGGGGAGCTTCGCCATGCCCGAGATCGTGCCGGCCGTGCCGGTGGCCGTGCTCGCCGCGGCCGTGCTGCACGCCGTCTGGAACGGCCTGGCGCACCGAATAGCGGACAAGCTGGTCGGCTTCGCGCTGATCAACCTGACCTACACCGCGTGCGCGCTGGTCCTGGTGCTGCTCAACCCGCTGCCGGCGGCCTCGGCCTGGCCGTACCTGCTGGCCTCGGTCGCCGTCCAGACGACGTCGACGGTCCTGCTGCTACGGGCCTACCAGCTGGGCGACTTCGGGCAGATGTACCCGATCGCGCGCGGCTCGGCGCCGCTGCTGGTGGCCCTGCTGTCGGCCACCGTGCTCGGCCAGCGCCCGGGCGCGGGCGAGCTGTTGGGCGTCGTGGTGATCTCCTGCGGCCTGATCGGGCTGGCCTTCGCCAAGGGCGTCCCGGGGCGGGCGCAACTGCCCGCGCTCGGGGCCGCCGCCGGGACGGGCGTGATGATCGCCGTCTACACGGTGCTGGACGGCAGCGGCGTCCGGCACGCCGGGACGGTCGGCGGCTACGTGGCCTGGCTGTTCCTGTTGCAGGGGCCGACGCTCGCGCTGATCGTCTGGGCCCGGCGCGGCCGTTCGCTGCTGACCGGGGTCGGCAAGGTGGTGCCGGTGGGGATCGCGGGAGGCGTGCTCTCGCTGACGGCCTACGGCCTGGTGGTGTGGGCGCAGTCCCGGGGGGACTTGGCGACGATCGCGGCGCTGCGCGAGACGAGCATCGTGATCGCCGCCCTGATCGCCACCGTGGTGTTCCGGGAGCGGCTCGGCCGGCTGCGGCTGAGCGCCAGCCTCATCGTGCTGGCCGGGATAGCCGTCCTGGAGCTGGTCCGGCCGTAGCGCTGTCTGGCCGATCGCGGGCTGATCCACCGAGACCGGCCGGACAGAGACTGGTGGCCGTCAGCTCTTCTCCGGCACGATCACGGTCAGCGAGGTGCTCAGCACCTCGAAGCCCAGGGACTCGTAGAGCCGACGGGCCGGGTTGCTGTCGGTGACGGCCAACTGCACCTCGACGAGCCCGCGTTCGGCGGCGTCGGCGACGGCGCGGCGCAGCAGGTCCGCGCCGAGGCCCCGGTAGCCGAGCTCCGGGTGCCGGAAGACGTCGGCGATCCACGGCAGGCCGCCGCGGTCGGTGAGGACGAGCCCGGCCACCACCCGGTCCTGCGCGTCCACGGCGAGCAGGCTGGACGGCAGCACCGGCCCGATGACCTCGCCGGCGAGCAGCGGGGCGATCCGCTGCGCCAGCGCCTGCCGGTCGTCGCCCGCGAAGTGGTCTGGGTGCCCCGGGGCGAACGCGGCCCGCCAGGCCTCGAACAGGTCCTCGGGCGCGCGGTCGCAGGGCGCGGCCCGCAGGCCGCCGCGCAGCGGGGCCCCGGCCCAGTCGGCGGGCGGCGGGTCGGCGACCAGGTCGCGCCGCATGGCGTGGGCGTGCCGGAGCACGGTGGCGCCGTGCTCCAGCAGGGCGAGGCCGAACTCGGGGGTCCCGGAGACCACCCACCCGGCCAGCTCGGTGCGGACGAATTCCACCGGGTCGGTGCCGTCGTTTCCGTCCACCACCTCCAGCAGGTCGGCCCAGGGCCGCCCCTCCCGCTCGCCGAGGAGGTAGCGCACCACCGGTACGCCCTCGCCGTTTCGCCCGATCACCCAGTCAGTCTCGGTCACACCCAGCCCCATTCGTACGGTCGTTCGTCCGCCGTCATGGTCGACGAGAGCGCGCTCGGGGGCAACCGAATTGTCAGGCCACCACCGCGGAGCGGACGCAGAGCACGTCCGGCAGGTGGGAGATCAGCGGTGACCAGCTCTCGCCCTCGTCGTGGCTGCCGTAGACGTCGCCGGTCCGGTTGCCGAAGTAGATCCCGGCCGGTTCGGCGTCGTCGGTGCGCAGCGCGTCGCGCAGCACGATGCCGTAGTGGTCCTCGCCGGGCAGGCCGTCGGCGAGCGGCTGCCAGCTGGTGCCGCCGTCGGTGGTGCGGAAGACCCGGCACCGGAGGCCGGGCGGGATGCGGTCGTCCCCGCCGCCGAGCGGGAACAGGTAGGCGGTGTCGCCCCGGCGCGGGTGGGCGGCGACGGCGAAGCCGAACGCGGCGGGCAGCCCGTCGGCGATGGAGCGCCAGCTCGCGCCCCAGTCGTCGCTGCGGTAGACGCCGCCGTGGTTCTGCAGGTACAGCCGGTCGGGGTCGACGGGGTCGGGGGCGATCTTGTGCACGCACTGGCCGAACTCGGGGTACTGGCCCTCCTCCGGGAGGAACTCGGCGCGCAGACCGGTGTTGGCGGGCTCCCAGCTGTCGCCGCCGTCCTTGCTGCGGTAGACGCCGCCGGTGGAGACGGCGACCAGCAGCCGCTGCGGGTCGCGCGGGTCGGTGACGACGGTGTGCAGGCCCTGGCCGCCGTAGCCGGCGCCCCAGTCGGTCCGGTGCGGGTGGTTCCAGAGCGACTCGACCAGGCGGAAGGTCTCGCCGCCGTCCTCGGAGCGGAACAGCGCGGCGGGCTCGGTGCCGGCGTAGACGACGCCGGGGGCCTCCGGGCCGGCCGGCTGGAGCTGCCAGACCCGGGTGAGCGAGGCGCCGGTGGCTTCGGGGAAGCGGATCGCCGGCTGCGGCGGCTCGTACCAGGTGGCGCCGAGGTCGTCGGAGCGCCAGACGGACGGCCCCCAGTGGCTGCTGTCGGCGCCGACCAGCAGCCGGGTGCGGCCGTCGCGGCGGTCGATGGAGACGGAGTAGACCGCGTTCATCCGGAAGTGCGGCCCGCTGAACTCCCAGTCCAGCCGGTCGCGGCTGCGGCCGAGAAAGAGGCCCTTCTCGGTTCCGACGGCCAACAGCACTTCGGTCATGCCCACACCACCTGGTGACGAGTACGGCCCCCCGGGACGGCCCCCGACGCCCAGTGTCCCGTTGTCCACCGGCGGCCACATCTCGCCGCGCCCACTCACCCGGAAGGCTCTCTCGTCAGGAACGCTCACCCGCCCGGCTCACCCCCGGCAGCCCTCCAGCAGCCGCAGCCACACCTCGCTGATCGTCGGGTAGGAGGGCACGGCGTGCCAGAGCCGGTCGATCGGCACCTCGCCGACCACGGCGACGGTCGCCGAGTGCAGCAGTTCGGCGACCCCGGGGCCGACCAGGCAGGCGCCGACCAGCACCTCGCGGTCCAGGTCGAAGACCACCCTGGCCCGGCCGCGGTAGTGGTCGCCGTACAGCGAGGCCCCGGCGACGGCGCCGAAGTCGTGGTCGACGGCCTTGACCCGCAGCCCGGCCCCTTCGGCCGCCGCCAGGGTCAGTCCGACGGCGGCGACCTCCGGATGGGTGAACACGACCTGCGGCGCGCCCGCGCTGTCGGCCGACGCGGCGTGCGCGCCCCAGCGGGAGGTGTCCAGCGCGCGCCCCTGGGCGCGGGCCACGATCGCCGAGCCCGTGATCCGGGCCTGGTACTTGCCCTGGTGGGTGAGCAGCGCCCGGTGGTTGACGTCCCCGGCGGCGTACAGCCACTCGCCGTCGACGCCGAGCACGGTGCAGCTGTCGTCCACCTCCAGCCAGCCGCCCGGCTTCAGCCCGACCTGCTCCAGCCCGACGTCGGCGGTGCGCGGGGCCCGTCCGGTCGCGTACAGCACCTCGTCCACGGTCAGCCGCTCGCCGCCACCGAGCGTCAGGACCACCGGCCCGGCGCCGTCCGCCCGCTCCAGCGCGGTGGCCTCCGTCCCGAACCGGAGGTCCACCCCGGCCTCGCGCAGGCCCTCCGCGACCAGCTCGCCTGCGAACGGCTCCATCCGCGGCAGCAGGTGGTCGCCGCGCACCAGCAGCACCACCTCGGAGCCGAGCGCCCGCCAGGCGGTCGCGAGCTCCACCCCGACCACGCCGCCGCCGACCACCGCCAGCCGCCCGGGCACGGCCGGAGCGGCGGTCGCCTCCCGGTTGGTCCACGGGTGGGCCTCCGCCAGCCCCGGCACGCCCGTGGGCAGCACCGGGCGGCTGCCGGTGCACACGGCGACGGCGTGCCGGGCGGTGAGCACCCGCTCGGTGCCGTCCTCGGCCTCCACGGTGACGGTCCGCACGCCCGCCAGCCGGCCGTGGCCGCGCACCAGCTCGATGCCGGCGCTCCGCAGCCACTGCACCTGGCCGTCGTCGTTCCAGTGCGAGGTGAAGGAGTCCCGCCGGGCCAGCACCGCGGCCGGGTCCAGCCGCCGGTCGCCGACCGCCTCCCGGGAGCCGGCCACCGCGCGGGCGTCGGCCAGCGCGGCCACCGGGCGCAGCAGCGCCTTGCTCGGCATGCAGGCCCAGTACGAGCACTCGCCGCCGACCAGTTCGGCCTCCACGACCACCGTGCGCAGGCCGGCGGCGGCCGTCCGGTCGGCGACGTTCTCGCCGGTCGGGCCGCCCCCCAGGACGATGACGTCGTACTCCTCGGCGGTGCTGGTCATACCCGGTCCTCCGTGCTGTCGATGGCCACCCCGGCCCGCAGGGCGAGGGTGATGGGCGTGTGGTCGCGGACGTCGAGCAGCCGGGCGTGCCGGGCGTGCCGGGCGCGCCGGGCGTCGTCCAGCGCGTCGGTGAGGGCGCCGGTGAGGGCGGCCTTCCGGGAGGTCGGCCCGTGGCTGCCGTTCGTCTCGTACCCGAGCCTGACCCGAACGGCCTCCAGCGGCCACTTCTCGCGCTCCGCGTGCATCCGCAGGGGCTCGCTTTCCTATGGGATCCGGCCCCCGGCCGGACGGGGGGCGGGGGGGGGGTGTGGGGGACCGCGCGAGCGCGCAAGGAAGAGAAACTGAGAGACAGAGACCCCACGCGAAAAAATCTATCACACACA
>NZ_JBHWIJ010000220.1:9916-14546 GCF_042732255.1 Kitasatospora sp. NPDC059803
TGTTTGTCCTTGGGGCCCCCCCCCCCGGCGGGCGGGGCGCGGGGCCGTGGGCCGGGCGCCGTGCCCATCCTGCGACGTCGACGGGGCTTCGCGCAGACGAACCCGCAGACGAACGCGCCGACGAACCCGCCGACGGGTCCGAGCCGAGGGAGGGTCAGAGCGCCGCGAGCTCGGCCAGTACCGCCGCCGTGTCGGCCGGGCGGGAAAACATCGGCCAGTGCCCGGTGGGCAGTTCGCGCAGCTCCCAGTTCGGCCCGTCGAGCCCGGCGAACCACGGGTGGCCGGCCGTGATCATCGCCTGCACCTGGGCGAGCGGGAAGGAACAGGTCACCAGTGCCTGCGGCAGCGCGGCCGAGGCGCCCGTCAGCCGCAGCCGGTCCCGGTACGCCCCGGCCGGGTGCGGGGTGGCTCGCTCGCGGATCCGGGCGAGCGCGGCCTCGTCCAGGCCCTCCACACTGGCGCCGTCGGCGGCGAGGTCGGCCCAGGAGGGCATCGGGAGGCGGCCGTCGACCACCGCGGCGTCGGCCGCCGCGCGGTGGTCGGGCTGCCAGAGGTCGTACAGCGAACCGCCGTCGATCATCGGGCCGCTGTCCAGGTAGACCACCCGGCGGATCCGCTCCGGCATCCGGTCCGCGATCCCGCCGGCCGGGGCGCAGGCGCCGCTGTGCGCGACCAGCACCACCTCCCACAGGTCCTCGCGGACCAGCAGGTCGGCCAGCGCGGCGATGTGCTCCGCCAGCCCGATCGGCTCGGCCTCGCCCGCGCGCTCCGCCAGCCCGGGCAGCGTCACGGGATGGACGGTGTGCCCGTCGGCGCGCAGCGGCCCGGCGACCTCCTCCCAGGCCCAGGCGCCGAGCCAGAAACCGGGGACCAGTACGAACGTGCTCATGGTGGATCGCTCCTCGCGGTCGGGCGGGATCTCCGTCGCCGACGACCCTAGGGCGTGTCGTCAAACCCCCGCCTGCGCGCCGACGCTGGGGCACGCACCTCGCCGCGTTGTCGTCGGTCGCCGATGCTCCGCATGGACTCCCTCCTCCGCCTTGCGATGCACGCACCCCAGCGCCGCCACGCCCGCCCTCCGGGCGGACGACGGGGGTTTGACGACACGCCCTAGGACCGACCCCGGCCGGACTTCGCCCGGATTTTCGCCCGGATTACTGAGCGACCGGGCCCGGGGAGTCGCACTCCCCGGGCCCTCGGACAAGCGGACGTCCGGGAGCCCCGGACACCCGGACGGGTCAGGCCTGGCCCTCGGCCGCCTGCTCCTGCGCCACCTTGCGCTTCACCTCGGCCATGTCCAGCTTCCTGGCCTGGCCGATCAGGTCCTCGAACACCGACTCCGGCAGCGCACCGGCCTGCGAGAAGACGAGCACGCCCTCACGGACGATCGCCAGCGTGGGGATCGACTGGATCCCGAACGCGGAGGCAAGCTCCACCTGCGCCTCGGTGTCCACCTTGGCGAAGACCAGGTCCGTGTGGCGCTCGGCCGCCTTCTCGTACACCGGGGCGAACTGGCGGCACGGCCCGCACCACCCGGCCCAGAAGTCGATGAAGACGAAGTCCTGGCCCTCCGGGCCCGGGACGATGTCGTCGAAGTTCTCCTTGGTCAGCTCGACCGTGCTGCTCATCTCGCGATTCCTTCCCTTCCGGAGGCGGCGCTACCGATCACGTGCTCGCGACAACCGTGCGCCCCGACGGGGTATTCCGGAGCCGCGCGCCGGTGGCCGCCTCTGACAGCAGCCGCCCCCGCCGGTTCAGCGCCCGGGCGCCGCTCACGGCGTGGAGCGGAAACCCCACGGGTGGGAGACCTGGTACGCCGCCAGCCGCTCGATCCGGGCCGGCCCCTGTACGCCGGGCCAGCGCGGGTTCGGCGTGCCGTTGCCGGTCAGGTGCTCCCGTCGCCAGATGCCGTTCCAGCCGACCCGCAGGGCGGGCTCGAAGCTGTGCCACCGCCCGCACGGGCACGGCTGCCGCACCCAGGCGCAGGTCCGGCAGAGTTCGGCCAGGCCGTGGCCGGTCGAGCGCGACAGCACCGGCCCCTCGTCCCCGCAGGCCGGGCAGCCGGGCAGTACGGCGCCGTCCAGCAGCGCGTTCTGCCGCCGGACGTAGTCGGGCAGCCGCAGCGGCGGGTGGAGGAAGGGGTCCGCCCGCCAGGCCGCGTCCGGTGCGCCCCACCAGGGGCGGTTCCACCACACCGGCTCGGTCGGTTGCCGCCGCCCGGCCCGCTTCTCCGCCCGGCGCCGCGCCTCGTACTCCCGCGCCCCGGCCAGCCACAGGACCCGCGCCTCGTGCAGCTCCTCCACGGCCCGCACCAGCGAGTCCGGGTCGGCCTCCATCAGCCGGGGCATCCGGGCGCTGAGCGTGAGGTGGTGGTAGGTGGCCCGGAAGCCGTACGGCGCGAAGCAGGTCAGGCAGGTCCGTAGGGCGTTGAGCCGCCGGCGCACCGGCAGCCGCTCGTCGTGCACCCGGGCCCGGTGGGTCAGGAAGCTGGTCACGGCTGCCCCGCGGCGACATCGAGGGCCGGCTGCATGCGTATCACCGGGCGATCATGCAGGACGGCCAGCCCGTCCGGCCAAGGCATTACCCCGCGTCCGCCGCGATCCGGGCCAGGACCCGGCCGCAGCGCCGGGCGAAGGCCCGCTGCGCGAGCGGCAGCAGCGGCCCCGCCAGCCGGGCGTACCGGGCGACCGGACGGCTGAAGGCGGTCACGCTGAACCAGACCGCCCCGTCCGCCTCCAGTTCGACCAGGAACGTTTCTTCGCCGCACGCCAGATGGCCGGCCCGGGTGCCGTAGGTGAAGCCGTACCGGTCCGGGCCGTCGACGGTGGCCAGCACCCGGTTGGGGGCGCCGGCCCGGAGCGGGCCGACGCCGATCGCGCAGTGCACGGCGACGCCGGGGGCGGCCCGGTCCGCGTCGGCGTCGATCCGGACGCCGGCCAGCCGGTGCATCCGCCAGCCGAGCAGGGCGGCCCCGGCCACCTCCAGGGCGGGGCGGCCCCGGCCGACGAGCGCCCGGTGCCGCAGGTGGCGGTACCCGCCGGGCAGGTGGCCGGTGGCGCTGGCGCCCTGCTCCGGGTAACTGAGGTCGGTCATCGGTGGTCCTCCGTGGTGGTGATCCGGCGCCAGGCGAGCAGCGAGCAGAGCGCGAAGCCGAGCGCGTTGCCGACGCCGTGGGTGGCGGCCATCCAGGCCAGGGTGGGGTGGGGGAGTCCGGACGCCTGGCCGAGGGCCCACCACAGGGCGAGCAGCATGGTGAGGGCGAGGACGGCCGAGGAGGCGGTGAGCAGCCGGGCGGTGACCGGGTCGGCGGCGCGCGGCCGCAGGTCGCGCCAGGTGACCAGGCCGACCAGCCACATCCCGGTGGTGAGCACGCAGGCCCCGGCGAACTGGACCCAGGTGCCGAGGAAGTACCCGGCTAGCACCAGCAGCGTCCCGGCCGGCACGCTGAGCGCGGCGCAGCGGGCGGCGCCGGAACCCGCCCGGGTGCTGCGGCAGACCAGCCCGGCGACGAGGGCGGCGGTGAAGCCGGCGTAGTGGAAGTGCGGGACGGTCAGCGCCAGGACGTGCGGTTCGAAGCCGAACAGCGGGTAGCCGGAGCGCTCGGCGACCAGGGCGGTGCCGGCCACCGCGGGGGCGGCGAGCGCGGTGAGGACGGCGATTTCGGCGGGCGCGAGCGAGCGGGTCCGGCGCAGCCGCAGCGGTGCGTGGAGGGCGATGGCCAGGGTGCCGAGCGCGTAGAGGGCGGCGCTGCCGGTGGCGAGGCCGCCGCGCGGGAGCCAGAGCGAGAGCGCGCCGGGGACGGCGGCGAGCGGCCAGAGCCGGCGGACGCGGGCGAGGCCGGGTTCGCCGATCAGGGCGAGGCCGAGCGGGACGACGGCGCCCATACCGAGCAGGACCAGCAGGTTCACCAGCTCCGTCGTGCCCTTGCCCATGCCGGAAGCACCTCCTTGAACGTGTTCAAACCTTGGTCGTGGACGACTCTACGCCGCAGAGTTGAACGCGTTCAACTTGCCTCCGGTCCGCCTGCCCTGGTGTTCACGGTGGGTGCGGCGCACTCTGGAGGAGTAACCGGAGGAGTAATCGATGGAGGTGATCCGCCATGCAGACTCTGGTCGGTTGGCACATCGAGATGGAGTTCCGCGAGGACGGCCCGCGCACGACCGCCGCGGCCATGCTGCGGCTGCGCGACGGCAGGGAACTACGGGCCCACGGCTACAGCAGCCGCCACCCCTCGGACCCGGAACAGCTGCGGGTCGGCGAGGAGATCGCGGGGGCCAGAGCCCTCAACGACCTGGCCTCGCAGCTGCTCACCAAGGCCCACGGCGAGATCCAGGAGGTCAGCCCGGTCCCGACCCACCCGCTGACGTGAGCGCCCCGCACCCGGACGGCGGCCACGCCGGCGGCCGGGAGCACCGTTCGCGCATCCCGCTGATCTGCCCGCGCTGCGGGCACGAACAGCGGGTCGTGCCCGGCGGCCCCGACCGGTCGGTCAGGGTCGTGCACGTGGCGACGGGCCGGGAGGCGTGCGAACCCGGGGACCTGGCGAAGGCGCCGGACGACGGGCCCTGAGAGCGGTCCCCGGCAGCGCGAACGCTTCACCACGCGAACGGCGCCGGGGGCCGGGCACGTC
>NZ_JBHWIJ010000221.1:0-8230 GCF_042732255.1 Kitasatospora sp. NPDC059803
GAACCAGGTCGCGCCGGGCGACCTCGGTGCCGCCTCCTCGGTCGTGCGGGTTCGTGTGGGGTCAGCCGTTGGTGAGCACCAGCTTGTGCTTGGTGGCCTTCTCGACCGCGTCCGGCGTGTAGGCCCAGGTCAGCAGCTTGCCCTTGAGCCAGAGGTCGGTCTGGTCGTTGTAGTTGTCGTGGAAGGCGTGGCCGGAGGCGCCGCCGACGTTGATCCAGCGCGAGGAGTCGAGGTCGCTCAGGTCGATCACCATCCGCATCGACGGGATCCAGTCCACCTGGTAGCCGGCCGCCGCGTTCCAGCCGGCCGCGTCGACGGCCGCGGAGCCGCCGGAGAGCCGGTACGGGCCGCGGTTGAGCAGCCGGTGGACCACGCCGGAGGCGATCGAGGAGTCGTCGGTGCCGAGGGTCTGCTCGCGCAGGGTCAGCTTGTGCAG
The DNA here is from genome assembly GCF_042732255.1 of Kitasatospora sp. NPDC059803. Taxonomy (NCBI): domain Bacteria; kingdom Bacillati; phylum Actinomycetota; class Actinomycetes; order Kitasatosporales; family Streptomycetaceae; genus Kitasatospora; species Kitasatospora sp. NPDC059803. The sequence goes on from NZ_JBHWIJ010000221.1 coordinate 437, forward strand.
GCGGCCCCAGCTCCAGGTGGAGATGTCCTTGCTGAGCAGCGAGGTGAGGTCCTGCCGGGCGTCCTTCATCGCCTCCTTGAGCAGGTTGTCCAGGCCCTTCTGCTCCTTGTGCTGGGAGTCGATGTACGTCCACCAGGAGCTGTCCGGCTTGTCCAGCTGCTGCCGGACCACCTCGGTCCAGCGGTCACCGCCGTCCGGCTGGGCCTTGCCCGGGTCGCGGGTGCCGCACTCGGTGACGATCTTGCTGGAGCTGTCCGGCCTGGTCGGGTCGTCCTGCTGGCGGACCAGCAGGCAGTTGCCCTTGGCCCGCAGGTCGGCCGGGAACTTCTGGCCGAAGGCGAGGCTGAGCAGCTGGCGCCAGACGCCGTTGTAGTAGGCGGCGGCGGCCGAGTCGGCGTCCTGGTGGTAGTTCCAGTCCTTCAGCAGGTCCTGGGCCTCGCGCACGTACGGGTCGTCGATCTGCTGCTTGAGCAGCAGCGGGACGAGCGTCTTGGCCATGATGCTGGTGTTGTCCAGCTGCATGGTCTGCATGTCGTCCGGCGAGATCTTGCCGTTGTTCTTGAGCAGGCCCTCGATCTGGTCGGTGATCTCCTTGGCCCGGGTGCCGTACTCCCAGTCCTTGGTGAGCGAGTACTTGTAGCTCGGGTCCACCACGGCCTGGTTGGCGGTGACGATGTAGCCCGCGGACGGGTCCAGGCTGTACGGCAGGGCGGTGAAGGGGATCGAGCCCTTCCACTGGTACGTGGAGTCCCAGCCCGGGGCCGGGTAGCTGCCGTCGCCCTTGCCGCGGATCGGGATGTCGCCGGGGGCCTGGTAGCCGATGTGCTTGGCGTCGGCGTAGACCAGGTTCTGCGCGGGGACGGCGAAGTCCTTGGCGGCGGCCCGGAACTCGTCCCAGTTGCGGGCCCGGTCCAGCTCGAACACCGCGTCCATGGTCTTGCCGGGGTTCAGCGCCGTCCACTGCAGGGCGACGCCGTAGCCGCCGGTGCCGCGGTCGGGGGCGGCGCTGCCGTTGGGGGCGTACTTGCCGACGTTCTGCTGCTCGGTGCTCTGGTCGGAGATGAGCGGGGCGCCGGTCTGGGTGGTGCGGACGGTGATCGTGCGGTCCTCGCCGCCGGCGACCTTGATGGTCTCCTTGCGGAGGTCGAACTTCACGTCCTTGCCGTCGACCTGGTAGGTGTCCGGGCCGGTGACCTTCTCCAGGTAGAGGTCGGTCACGTCGGCGCCGAGGTTGGTGAAGCCCCAGGCGACGTCCTTGTTGTGGCCGATTATCACGCCGGGCATGCCGGCGAAGCTGAAGCCGGAGACGTCGTACTGGCAGGCCGGCGAGCTGGTGCGGCAGTGCAGGCCCATCTGGTACCAGACCGAGGGCAGGCCGGGGCCGAGGTGCGGGTCGTTGGCCAGCAGCGGCTTGCCGGTGGTGGTGTGGGTGCCGGCGACGACCCAGGAGTTGGAGCCGATGCCCTGGCCGGGGCGGCCGAGCAGCTGCGGCATGCCGTCGATCCGGTCGGTGAGGCCCTGGAGCAGCGCCTTGGTGGTGGCCGCGCCCTGGGTGGTGGCGGTGCCGCCGCCGGACGGGGGCGAGCCGTCGGCGGGGCGGTAGTTGTCGCCGGCCACCGTGCCGGTCTTCACGATCGTGCCGTTGCGGGTGTACGGGTAGTCGGGGTACAGCTCGGCGATCTTGTCCGGACCGAAGTCCTGGGCCAGCAGCGAGCGGTCGATCTCCTCCTGGAGGTTCCCGGAGAGGTTCCAGGCCATCGCCTTGAGCCAGGCCACCGAGTCGACCGGGCTCCACTGCTCGGGCTGGTAGTCGCCGTTGACGGCGCCGAGCAGGGCGTACTCCAGCGAGGCCTTCTCGCCGCCGGGGTGCTCGCCGAGCCAGGCGTTCACGCCGTCCGCGTAGGCCTGGAGGTTCTTCTTGGTGTCGGCCGACAGCTTGGTGTCGAACTCCTTCTGCGCCACCTGCCGCCAGCCCATGGTGCGGATGAAGGCGTCGGTGTCGACCTGGCCGTCGCCGAACATCTCGGACAGCCGACCGGCGGTGATGTGCCGCCGGACGTCCATCTCCCAGAAGCGGTCCTGCGCCTGGACGTAGCCCTGGGCGCGGAAGAGGTCCTCGTTGGTGTCGGCGTAGAGCTGCGGGATGCCGTTGGCGTCCCGCTTGACGTCGACCGGCGCGCTCATGCCCGCCACCTTGACGGTGCCGTCGACCTCCGGGAAGGACGCGCGGACCGCGGTGACCCCGCGGTAGCCGCCGTAGCCGACGCCGGCCACCAGCAGCACGACCAGCACGATCACGATCAGACGGGCGCGCCGGAACTTCTTCGAGCGGGGCATCTGGGTCCTTGCGGTCCTGACTTCGGGGCGGGCGGGCGTGTCCAGGGCCGGGGGCCGTGACAGGGCACCACATTAGGCCGAGTCGGCCGAGCGGCGTGCACGGGGGACGCTCACCGTGGGATCGGAGGAGGTCAACGAGGAGGCCTGGAGGCGGCGGTCGGGGGCCCGGGGAGGAAAAGAAACTAAAGATATGGCAAAATGTTAGACTGAGTAACGATCCGCAACAGGAGCATTGACGCCTTCTTAACGGGTCGCACCCTCCAGCACCACCAGACACCCCGCCCGCCCCTGCCTGCACGAGGTGCCACTGCGTGAACATCGACCACCTGAACCAGCTCCTCCTCGAGTTCTCCGTGATCCTGCTGGTCGCGGTGGTCGCCGTGCGGATATCCACCCGCTCAGGGCTACCGAGCCTGCTGATCTACCTCGGGATCGGCGTCGCCCTGGGCCAGAACGGCATCGGCGTCTCCTTCAACAACGCCGAGCTGACCCAGGTGCTCGGCTACGCGGCGCTCGTGGTGATCCTCGCCGAGGGCGGCCTCAAGACCAGCTGGCGCGAGGTCAGACCCGTGATGCCGGCCGCCACCGTGCTCGCCACCGTCGGCGTCGGGGTCAGCGTGTTCGTCACCGCGGCCGGCGCGCACTGGCTGGTCGGCCTGGACTGGCGGACCTCGATGCTGCTCGGCGCGATCGTCTCCTCCACCGACGCCGCCGCCGTCTTCTCCGTCCTGCGCATGGTCCCGCTGCCGCACCGGCTCACCGGCCTGCTGGAGGCCGAGTCCGGCTTCAACGACGCGCCCGTGGTCATCCTGGTCGTCGCCTTCGCCACCACCGGCGAGCTGGACTCCTGGTACGTCCTGGTCGGCACGATCATCGCCGAACTGGCGATCGGCGCGGCGGTCGGCTTCGCGGTCGGCAAGCTCGGCGCGTACGGGATCAAGCACGTCGCGCTGCCCTCCTCCGGCCTGTACCCGATCGCCGTGATGGCGCTGACCGTGCTCGCCTACGCGGGCGGCGCGCTGCTGCACGGCTCCGGCTTCCTCGCCGTCTACATCTGCGCGGTGATCCTCGGCAACGCCAAGCTGCCGCACGGCCCGGCCGTCCGGGGCTTCGCCGACGGCCTGGCCTGGATCGGGCAGATCGGCATGTTCGTGCTGCTCGGCCTGCTCTGCACGCCCGAGACCATGGGCTCCGCGGTGGTCCCCGCGCTGGTGATCGGCGGCGTGCTGGTCTTCCTGGCCCGGCCGCTGTCCGTGGTGGTGACGCTGACCCCGTTCAAGGTTCCGGGCCGGGAGCAGGCGCTGCTCAGCTGGGCCGGACTGCGCGGGGCGGTGCCCATCGTGCTGGCGACCATCCCGCTGGTGTCGGGCGCGCCGAAGGCCCAGGACGTCTTCAACATCGTCTTCATCCTGGTCGTCGTCTTCACCCTGCTCCAGGGCCCGACCCTGCCCTGGGTGGCCAAGCAGCTGCGGATCGGCGAGGGCTCGATGGGCCAGGACCTGGACATCGAGTCCGCCCCGCTGGAGAAGCTGCACGGGCACCTGCTGTCGGTCGCGCTCTCCCCCGGCTCCCGGATGTCCGGCGTGGAGGTCAGCGAGCTGCGGCTGCCCAAGGGGGCCGCCGTCACCCTGGTGGTGCGGGAGGGCAGCTCCTTCGTGCCGGACAAGGCGACGGTGCTGCGCGGCGGGGACGAGCTGCTGGTGGTCACCACCGACGAGGTCGGCGAGGCGGCCGAGCGGCGGCTGCGGGCCGTGGACAAGGGCGGCAAGCTCGCGGGGTGGCTGCACGGGCGGTGAGCCCGGCGGGTGGGCGGCGGGTGGGCGGCGGGTGGTGACCGGAAGACCGGAAGGTCTCACCCGCTGTTCACCTTCGATGGGCAGGACAGTTTTGGACGTGCCTTGTAGTCTGGGGATGCGCGCGACATCTACGCGCGTATATGTATGATGGTCAGATCACACCCAGCATCTGCCTGAAGCAGAGTTGGCGCGACCGTTCGGCGGCCGCGGTCCGGACCTCGGCCACCACGCCGGTCCGGCCCGGTATCTACCCCGGTCGACGCGCGAGAGGACGACTCTCGGCGCCGTCGGGGCCACCCCATGCCCTGCCGCGCTACCAGGCAGCAGGAAGGACCGACCGTGACGGCCCGCCGAACGGTCGACGACCCCGCGGACACCGCGACCCCGCGTGACACCGCCAACCCCACCCCCGCCGACGGCACCGCCGATGCCGTCGACACCCCCGCCCCCGTGCGGGTCGGGTACGGCGCACTGCTGCGCACGCCCGGCGCCTGGACGTTCCTGGCACCGGCATTCCTCGCGCGGCTGCCATACGCGATGCTCAGCATGGGCATCCTGCTGCTCGTCAAGGACACCCACGGCTCGTACGGCACCGCGAGCACCGTCGCGGCCGTCGCCGCCGTCGCCCAGGCCCTGATCGGCCCGCAGACCGGCCGGCTCGCCGACCGGTACGGCCAGACCGCCGTCCTCGTCCCGACCGTCGTGGTGCACGCCGCCTCGGTCGGCGCGCTGATCGCGCTGGCGCTCGGCCACGCACCGGCCTGGAGCCTGTTCCTGGCCGCCGTCCCGGCCGGCGCGAGCGTTCCGCAGATCGGCGCCATGGTCCGGGCCCGCTGGATCGCCGAGTTCACCGCGGACGGCGCGTCCGCCTCGTCCGCGGCCAAGGTGGGCACCGCGTTCGCCTTCGAGTCCGTGACGGACGAGTTCACCTTCGTGATCGGCCCGATCCTGGCCACCGCCGTCGCCACCACGGTCAGCCCCTCGGCCGGGCTGATCGCCGAGGCCACGCTGACCCTCGTCGGCGGCCTGGCCTTCGCCGCCCAGCGGCGCACCGCGCCCGCCCGGGCGCTGCCCCAGCCCGGCGTGCGACGCGCCTCCGCGCTCGCCTCCCCCGGCGTCCGGCTGCTGGCCGGGGCCTTCCTCGGGGTGGGCGCCGTGTTCGGCGGCATGCAGGTCTCGGTGAACGCCTTCGCCGACTCGGTCGGGCAGCACGGCGCCGCCGGCACCGTGTACGGGATCTTCGCCGGCGGCTCGATGGTGGCCGGCGTGCTGTACGGCGTGATCGCCTGGCGGCGGTCCGTGCAGCAGCGGATGGTCATGAGCTACGCCCTGCTGGTGCTGGGCTGCTCCACGCTGTGGGCGATGCCCAACCTGGTCGCGCTCGCCGCCGCCGGACTGGTCTGCGGCCTGGCCATCGCGCCGACCCTGATCAGCGGCTACACCCTGGTCGAGACCCTCGTCGCGGACGGCGCCAAGACCGAGGCGTTCACCTGGCTGACCGGCGCCATCGGCCTCGGCCTGGCGGTCGGCCAGATGATCGCCGGGCAGCTGATCGACGGCCACGGGCCGTCCAGCGGGTTCCTGGTGCCGGTGGCTGGCGCCGGCCTGGGCCTGATCGCGCTGGTGTCGCTGCGGCACCTGCTGACCGCACCGGGCGGGCCTGGTCAGGTCGTCGCGGCCGCACCGGAGCTCGGCGCCGCGGCGCAGCTGGTGGGCGCGGCCAAGGGCTGAGCGGGCACGCGGTGGCGCACCGCGCGAAGCCGTGGGCGGCGCGCGGTGGAAGCCGCGCGGATCCGCGGTGGAGAAGTGTGCGCGGCTCGGCCACGGCTCATCTCACATCGGAGTCGCTGGACTGATTCAGCGGAATGCCGCATCATTGACCATCGTTAGCACTCATCAGGCGAGAGTGCCAGGAGGAAGACAAGTGCCCACGTACCAGTACCAGTGCACCGAGTGCGGCAACGGCCTGGAGGCGGTGCAGAAGTTCACCGACGAGGCGCTGACCACGTGCCCCGACTGCCAGGGACGGCTCCGCAAGGTCTTCTCGGCCGTGGGCGTCGTGTTCAAGGGCTCGGGCTTCTACCGCACCGACAGCCGCTCGTCCTCCAGCAGCACGGTGGGCGCAGGCTCCTCCGGTAGCTCCTCGGCGGCGTCGTCCGGCTCGACCCCGGCGTCGTCCTCGACGTCGTCGACGTCCTCGTCCTCCGGTTCTTCGAGCTCTTCCAGCTCCTCCAGCCCGGCTCCGGCCGCGAGCTGACCTCGGCGCCGGACGCACACAGCGCATCGACAAGGCCCGCCACCCCGCGTTCTCCGCGGGGCGGCGGGCCTTCGTCGTCCCTGCTCGCCGTCACCACTCGCCGCCCCGGTTCGTCAGCCCCGGCGGGCCGGATGCACTCGTGCGGGTGTACGAATTCATCCACAGGGCCCGAGTTGTCCACAGGCTGCGGATAACGGCTTTCCGGGGCGGGGCGCGGCGCACATCGTAGGGGTCGCCAGAGAACGACCGGCCCGCACAGGGGCGGCCCCCCACGACCTCGGTGGTGACCATGACGACGATGAGCCTCTCCGTACCGCTGCCCGCACCCGCCGTACCGCCCCGGCGGGAGGTGCCGTGCTTCCCGCCGATCCGGCGCGGGGCCGACGGGTGGCACCGCTGGCGGCACGCCGTACGGTGCCGGGCCGGGGTGCCCGCGCTGGTGCTGCTCGCGGTGGCCGCGGCGCTCGCGGTCGGGCCCGCGCGGGCCGGGCTGCCGTCGCCGCCGGGCGGCCCGGTGAGCCGGACGGGTTGTCAATCCGGTCCGACGGAAGATCACCCGTAACCGGGCAACGACTTCGTCGTTCACGGCGGCATGAAAGGCTTCAAGGAATTCCTGCTGCGTGGAAACGTCGTCGAACTCGCCGTCGCCGTCGTCATCGGCGCGGCCTTCACCAACATCGTCAACGCCTTCGTCAAGGGCGTCATCAATCCGATCGTCGGCGTCTTCGGAACGAAGGACCTGGCGTCCTACAGCTCCTGCCTCAAGGGGCCCTGCGAGCTGAACGCCACCGGCGAGGTCACGTCCGGAATCCTCATCCTGTGGGGATCGGTGCTCAGCGCCCTGCTGCAGTTCCTGATCACGGCAGCCGTCGTCTACTTCGTCCTGATCGTGCCCATGAACAGGCTGGCCGCCAGGCGGAAGAGCACCGCCGAGACGCTGGCGGAGGCCGAGGCCAAGGAGGTCCAACTACTCACCGAGATCCGCGACGCGCTGGTCGCCCCGCAGCGCTGAGCGCCGCGCCTCAGTCCCCGTGGTGCGGCGGGCGCTGGCTCAGGTACCAGTCCAGCCCCCGCCCACCGCTCTCCCCCGCCCCGGGGCGCTCACCCCAGCCGGTGTCGGTGTCGTCCCGGGACTGCTGGTCCAGCGGGTCCCGGAAGACCAGCCGGGCCTTCGGCGCCGCCGGCCGCTCCTCCCGTCCCTGCTGCTCCCCCTGTCCCTGCTCCCGCGCCTGCCCCTGCCCCTGCTCGCTCACCCTGCTCACTTCCGCTTCCCGTCGACTGCCGTCCGGATCGTCCTGTCCCTCCAGCCTAAGAGCCCCGCGGAACACCCCCGGGGGGGGGGGGGGGGCGCGGGCGCGCCCGCCCCCGCGGCGCGGGGGGGGAGCGAGAGAGAGAGAGAGAGGG
>NZ_JBHWIJ010000221.1:8240-13618 GCF_042732255.1 Kitasatospora sp. NPDC059803
GCCCTGGCGCGGAGTGCTCCGCACCAGGGCCCGGGGCGGGGATGGAGCCGCAGGCAGTTGCTCGGGTTCTCAGGCGGCCTCGAAGCCCGCGTGGTCGGCGATCTTCTTCAGCTCGGCCAGCGCGTGCTTCTCGATCTGGCGGATCCGCTCGCGGGTGAGGCCGTGCTGCTTGCCCACCTCGGTGAGGGTGCGCTCGCGGCCGTCCTCCATCCCGTAGCGGGAGCGGATGATCGAGGCCGTGCGGTCGTCCAGCCGCCCGATCAGGCCGTCCAGCTCCTCGCGGCGGAGCATGACCATCACGGCGTCCTCGGGGGACGTCGCCCCGGTGTCCTCGACCAGGTCGCCGAACTGGGTCTCGCCCTCGTCGTCGACCGCCATGTTGAGGCTGACCGGGTCGCGGGCCCAGTCCAGCACGTCCTTGATCCGGGCCTCGGTGGTGTCCAGCTCGGCCGCGATCTCGGCCGGCTCGGCCTCCCGGCCCAGCTCCTTGGACTTCTCCCGCTGCACCCGCCGGATCCGCCCCAGCTCCTCGACCAGGTGCACGGGCAGCCGGATGGTGCGGGACTGGTCGGCGATCGACCGGGTGATCGCCTGCCGGATCCACCAGGTGGCATAGGTGGAGAACTTGAAACCCTTGGCGTAGTCGAACTTCTCGACGGCGCGCACCAGGCCGGCGTTGCCCTCCTGGATGAGGTCCAGCAGCGGAAGGCCGCTGCGCGGGTACCGGCGGGCGACCGCCACCACGAGCCGGAGGTTCGAGCGGATGAAGACGTCCTTGGCGCGCTCGGCGTCCTCGGCTATCGCCTCCAGTTCCTCGCGCTTCACGCCGTCGGGGAACACGCCCTGCTCCAGCAGGTGCTGGGCGTACACGCCGGCCTCGATCCGCAGTGAGAGCTCGACCTCCTCGGCGGCATCGAGCAGGGGTGTCCTGGCGATCTCGTCGAGGTACATACCGACCAGGTCGCGGTCGGCCTCAAGGTTGGTCGGGCGGGCCGCGCGAGTCCGGTCGGCCCTGTCGCGAACGACGGCACGGGTGGCCATGCTTGCTCCCTTTGCTGGAATTGCCGAGGTCTGCCTGCCTGCCCCCCGAGAGGGCAAGAAATGCGGGCCCCGCGGGGCTCACACGTAACGATCCAACGAACAGAATCCGGACAACATTCCCAAGTTACTCAGATTCTTCCCCGTGATGCAGTATGCTGCCGGTTTTCACCCCGGCTATGGACACTAGGTGACCGGTCGAGCACCTTCGGTGTCGTTTTCGCGACTGCTTTTGAGCACTTCCGTCACGCCCCGCACACGTGCCCGCCGCCCCGCCGGCCGCCGTACAGGGTGAAACCCGCGAACGGGCACGCGCGTTCCCGCGCACCCCCGCCTTCCATCCCTGCCTTCCACTGGCGCCCGCCCCCGGCGTACGCAGGTTCTCCCCACAAACGATGCCGAATCGCTATCACCCGTGGTCCTGATCGGCCCGGGACACTGGGAAGGTGTCAGCCATGCACCTGACCAACAGCTCGACCACCGTCACTGCGCGTCACCGCCGCCTCTTGCGGGATTCGGCGCTCGCGGTGGTCTGTGCCGCGCTGTTCGGCCTCCTGGCCGCCCTGGTGACCCGGCACTGGCATCCGCTGGAACAGCTCGACCAGAGCTGGATCGGCGAACTGCACACCTTCGCCCGGCAGCACCGGATCTGGACCGCCTCGGTGCAGACGCTCTCCGACATCGGCGGCACGGTCACGATGCGCACCCTGCTCGGCATCGCGGCCGTCTGGCTGTGGCTGATCGGCGCCCGGGTCCTGGCCGGCTGGGTGGCCGCCCAGACCCTGGTCGGCTGGGGCGGCCAGTGGGCGCTGAAGCTGGCCGTCGGCCGCCAACGCCCCTCCTTCACCGACCCGGTCTCGCACGCCGGCGGCCCGGCCTTCCCCTCCGGGCACGCCATGGCCTCGGCGATCACCTGCGCGGTGCTGGTCGGCCTGGTCTGGTACCGGGTCCGTCGACGCGGACGGATCGCCGCCTGCGCGGTGGCGGCGGCGACGGTGCTGACCATCGGCTGGACCAGGATCGCCCTCGGGGTCCACTGGCCGAGCGACGTGGTCGCCGGCTGGCTGGCCGCCGGGTTCGTGCTGGGCGCCGTGACCGCCGTCGTCGAACTCTGGCGACCGGGCGCGCTGGCCCGCGACGTACGGCGGGTCAACTGGCGTACCCGGCCGAGGGTCCAGCGGATCACCGTGCCGTCGGTCCGGTCGCCGCGCGGCACCGATCCACTGGGCGACGCCGCCACCGACCACCCGGACGAGGCCGTCCACTGAGACCACCGGCATCCGCGTACGGTCGTCCGGGGCCGCCCAGGGCCGGTACAGGGCCGCCCGGGGCTGCCCGAAGCCGTCCGCTAGCGTGACGGCCATGTCTCCCGACCCGGCCCCCGCCGCCGCCCTCCGTCACCCCGAGCGCCCACTGCGGATCGCCACCGTCCAGGCCCAGGCCGTGGCCGGCGACATACCCGCCAACGCCGCCCAGGCCGCCGAGTTGGTCCGCGAGGCCGCCGCGGCCGGCGCCCGCCTGGTGCTGTTCGCCGAGAAGTTCCTCTCCGGCTACGAGCCCGAGCTGATCCGCACCGACCCGCTCAAGTGCGCCGTCCAGCCCGGCGATCCGCGCCTCGCGCCGATCGCCGAGGCCTGCCGCGAGACCGGCACCGCCGCGATCGTCGGCGCCGCCGCGCAGGTGGGCGACGAGCTGCGGGTCTCCGCCTTCGTCCTCGGCCCGGACGGCGGCCTCGTCACCCGCTACGACAAGCAGCACCTGTTCAAGGCCGAACGCGACTACTACCGTCCCGGGGCGGCCGGTTGCACCTTGGAGCTGGACGGCTGGCGGCTCGGCCTCGGCGTCTGCTACGACTCGGGCTTCCCCGAGCACGCCCGCGCCGCCGCACTCGACGGCTGCCACGCCTACCTGGTCGGCGCGCTGTTCAGCGTCGGCCACGGCCACCACGAGTCCCGCACCTGGTTCCCCGCCCGCGCGCTCGACAACACCCTCTACACGGTGCTCGCCAACCACGTCGGCCACACCGGCGGTTGGCACACCTGCGGTGGCAGCGCGGTGTGGGCCCCGGACGGCCGGCTGCTCGCCGAGGCGGGCGAGGACCGGCGCGAACTCGTCGTCGTCGACCTCGACCCGGCCGTCCTGCGCGCCGCCCGGGAGAGCGAGACCATGCTCGCCGACCTGGCCGCCGCCAGCGCCCGCCCGACTGCCCCGCGCGCGCTCTTCGCCCTGGCCTGAGCCGGTCGACCTCCGTGCCCGGCCGCTCCGGGCAGGCGGGGTGGCCCGGCCGCTCCGAGCCGAGTGCGCTGGCCGGTCAGGCGGTCCGCATCGCGTCCACCACGGTCATCCGGCCGACCCGACGGGCTGGCAGGACGGCGGCGGCGAGCCCGGTCAGGACGGTCAGCCCGAGTGCGGCCAGCACCAGCACCACCGGCGGGCCGCCGACCGTCCCCACCGTGGAGGTGAGCGAACGCGCGGCCGCCCAGCCGTAGCCGACGCCCAGTCCGGTGCCGACCAACGCCCCGGCCAGCGACAGCAGCACCGCCTCCAGGGTGAGCATCCGGCGCAGCTGCCGCCGGGACATCCCGATGGCGCGCAGCATGCCGATCTCGCGGGCGCGTTCGCTGACGCTGAGCATCAGGGTGGCCGCGACGCCGAGCCCGGCGATGGCGACCGAGAAGGACAGCAGGGTCATGCTGACGGTCGTCATCCGGTCCAGCAGCAACCGCAGCGTCTCCGCCTGCGCGCCGGTGTCGGTGACGGCCACCTCCGGGTGGTCGGCGAGCGCCCGGTCCAGCGCCCGGCGGGCGGTCGACCGGTCCTCGCCCGCGCCCGGGCTGATCCAGACCGTGGTGACGGCCGCGCCGGGGGCGAGCCGGTCCAGGGTCGCGGGGGTCACCAGCAGCGTCGCACCGGTCTGCAGGGTGAGCGGCAGGCTGCTGCGTCCGGGTTCGACCCGCAGGTCGGTGCCGGGCCCGCCCGCCGGGCCCCCGACCCGGCGCACCCCGCCGCCGCCGAGACCGCTCAGCGCGGCGCCGTCGGCGAGCGCCCCGGCCTGGTCGACGCCGTCCGCCGAGGGGTTGAGCCGGGCCAGGTCGGCGGCCGCGACCAGGGTGGGCCGGCCGTCGAGTTCGACGGTGGCCGAGCGGACCGGCGTGACGGCGAGCCCGCGCTGCGCACCGAGCGCGGTGACCGTCCCGGCGGGCAGCGCGCCGCCCCCAGTGACGACCGCCGAGAAGACCCCGGGCTGGCGCGCGGACACCGCCGGCACCAGGGAGTTGGAGGTGATCTCCAGCGCGGTGACCGCGCCGACCATCACGGTCACGCCGAGCAGCAGCGCCGAGCCGGTCGCCCCGGTGCGGCCCGGGTTGAGCCGCAGCTGCTGGGTGGCGAGCCGCCCGGCCGTCCCACCGAGCCGCCGGGCCGGGCCGCCCAGCACGCCGACGACGGCGGGCAGCCGCCGGTCGGCGAGCCGCAGCACGCCGAAGAAGCTGACGATCGCGCCGACGGTGACCGCGAGCAGCGACAGCGGCGGCGGGGCCACCGCGCCGGCCACCAGCAGCGCCGTCCCCGCGCACAGCAGCACCGCCGTCCACACCGCCGCCCGGGCCTTGGCCGCCCCGCCGACCGGCCCGTGCGTGCCGCCGAGCGCGGCCACCGGCGGCACCGCCGCCGCGGCCTTCGCCGGGCCGCGGACGGCCAGCAGGGTGAGCAGCACGCCGAACAGCCCGGCCAGCGCGCAGGTCAGCGGGGCCGGCGCCAGCGAGAGGTGCACCGGGCCGAGGTCGAGCGTGCCGACGACCACCGTCCCCGCCGCGCACAGGCCGACCCCCAGCAGCACGCCCGCCGCCGAGGCTCCCGTCCCGAGCAGCAGCCCCTGGCGGCGGATCAGCCGGCGCAGCTGCCGCCGGTCGGCGCCCACGCAGCGCAGCAGGGCGAGTTGGCGGGTCCGCTGGGCCAGCACCACCGTGAAGGTGTTGCCGACCACCATCCGCGCCACCGCGAGCGCGATCAGCACGAAGGAGAGCGCGGCGATCAGCACCACCCCGTAGAGGGTCCGGCTCTGCCGGGTCGCCTCGGTGACGGAGGCGTCTCGGGTGCGCACCTCGACGCCGTCGCCGAGGACGGCGCGCAGCGCCTCGACGGTCCGGGCCCGCGAGGCGTCCGGCCGGACCCGGACGTCCAGCTGGGCGGTGGTGACGCCGGTCGCGTACTGGGCGACCGCACCGGCCGGGACGCCGACGAGGGGGCGCCCGGCGAGGCTGGGCGCGCCCCGGCCCTCCAGGTCGGCCTGCGGGCCGGGCGGGGGGGGGTCTCCGTGGGGCCGGGGCCGCCGGCCCCGC
>NZ_JBHWIJ010000221.1:13628-14515 GCF_042732255.1 Kitasatospora sp. NPDC059803
ACCGCGCGGGGGGGGCACCCCCGGCACGCGACCGCGCACCCCCCCCCGAGCGGTCCCCGACGGCTGGGGCGCCCGGCGCGGCGCGCCGCCCCCCGGCCGTCCAGGACGCCCGCCAGCCGGGCGGTGGCGGCGGAGCCGTCGGCCCGGGCCAGCCGCACCTCGGCCCCGGGGGCGGCGTCGAGCCGGTGCGCGGTGTCGGCGTCGAGCAGCACCTCGCCGGGCCCGGCCGGCCAGTGGCCGCCGGTGAGCAACTGCCAGCGCAGCGCCGGGTCGTCGGCGACCGCGCTGACCGCGGCGGTCTGGTCGAGCGGGCGCCCGTCGGCCGTCAGCACCGATCCCTTGCCGACCAGTCGCGGCGCCACCCCGGCCACCCCGGCCACCCCGGCCGTCCGCCGGGCCCGCTCGGCGGCGGCGTCCAGCCCACCGCCGGCGGCGGTCCTGGTCACCTGCACGTCGCCGGGCCCGACCTCGGCGGCCGCGGTCTGGCTGAAGGAGTCCACCAGCGCCCCGCTGCCGCTGACCGAGGCGATCAGGAAGGCCACCCCCAGCGCGATCGCGGCCCCGCTCAGGAGCAGCTGCCGCAGTTGCCCGCGCAGCTCGGCCACGGTGTATCGGTACGTCGTCATCGCTCCCCGGCTCGTCCGCCCTGACCAGGCACGACGCACTGGCAGGGGCCTCACCGAGCCTAGGGTCCGCACCCGCCCCGGCCCGTCAGCACGAGGTCTCCTCGATGATCACTCCGAGGACGGACGGCCGACCGCGCCCCCTCCTCCCCGAGAGGTACGCCGCCCCCGACCCGGCCCGGCCCCGGAAACGGCGGTGGGCCCCCCCCCCGGGGGGGGGGGGGGGGCCCGGGCCCACCCCCCGACTGGGGGGCCCCCCCGGGG
>NZ_JBHWIJ010000222.1:0-14394 GCF_042732255.1 Kitasatospora sp. NPDC059803
GCCCCGCCGATGGCGCCCCCGCAGCAGGGAGCGCCTGCCCTCGACTCGCCGACCATGACGCTCAAGCGCCCGGTCGCCCCCGGCGGCCCGGCGGGCGCCCCGGCCGCGCCGCCGTACGCGGCCGTCCCGGCGCAGCCCGCGCCGGTGGCGCCGCCCGCCGGCCCGCGCGGCCGGACCGGTTCGCCGATCATCGATCCGGGCCTGCAGCCCGCGCTGATCACCGCCGGCGTGGCCGCGCTGCTGGCCGGCGGCGCCGCGCTCGGGCAGGTGGCGCTGGCACTGGTGGTGGCGCTGCTCCAGGTGCTGACGGCGGCCGGCTGGTTCCGGCTGAACGGGATGTGGCCGGCCCGCCAGGGCATCGCGCTCGCCGCGCTGGCCGGGCTGACCGCGGACGCGGCGGTGCTGCTGGCGGACTCCGAGGGCAGCGTGGCGGCGGTGGTCGGCACGCTGGGCGGGTTCTTCCTACTGGTCCTGGTGCTGCAGACGTTCCGCCCCTCGGACCCGAAGGAGCGGTTCTACGCGCTGACGGTGCTCGGCTCGGCCACGGTGGTGACGGCGCTGTGCACCTCGCTGCTGGTGGCCGACTGGGTGCCGGCCGGGGTGGGCGCGGTCGCGCTGGCCACCGTGCTGGCCGCGGCGCCGCTGCCCGGTCCGAAGCTGCTGGGCCCGGTGCTGGGCCTGGCGGCGGCGGTGCTGCTGGGTCTGCTGGTGGGCGCGCCGCCGGCGCTGGGGGTGCTGGCGGGGCTGGGTGCGCTGGTCGGCCGACGCGTCGCGGCGTACGACTTCCCGTCCCGGTTCGTGCACATGACGGCGGGCGTGGCGTTGCCGCTGGCGGTGGCCTCGCCGCTGATCTGGATCGCCACGGACCTGCTGGCCGGCTGCCCCCCGGTCGACGCCCGCGCGTCCCGCTCCGGAACCATGCTCCGGGGCGGGACGTCGTACGGTCGGGCGGGAACGGCCTCGGCCGGGGGCCGCCATGGAACGCCGGGCAGGGAACGCCGGGCGAGGAACACCGAACGAGGACAGCGAACGACAAGGGCGACCGGCGACGACAGGGAGTGCGATGCGCGGATGGCTGAAGGCGACGATCGGCCTGGTGGTGCTCGCCGGCCTGCTGGTCGGCGCCGACCGGATCGCGGTCGGGGTGGCCGAGGACCAGGCCGCCGACCGGATGGTGAGCAGCGGCCGGATGAGCCAGCGGCCGGACATCTCGATCGAGGGCTTCCCGTTCCTCACCCAGGCGCTGTCGATGAAGCTGGACGACGTCCGGATCTCCTCCGACGGCCTGACCGTCGGCGACGGCGGCCGCCAGGTGGCGCTGCGCTCCTTCAAGGCCCGGCTGTCCGGCGTCACGGTGAGCGACAGCCTGAAGAGCGCCACGGTGGACAGCGGCACCGGCAGCGGCCTGATCTCGTACGCGGACCTCGCGCAGCTGCTGCCGCCGGCCTCCCAGCTGATGTCGGGGGCGGGCAAGCTGCCGGTGGGCGGCAACACCCGGCTGGCCCTGTCGTACGGCGGGCCGGGCAAGATCAAGGCCGCGCTGGGGCCGATCGCGGTCGGCGAGGGTTCGCTGCACAACAGCGGGAGCACCGTCACGGTGGACGGCTTCCAGCTCAGCGCGCTGGCCGGGATGTTCGCCGGGGTCACCGACCAGCGGCTGGCGCCGATGAGCTTCACCCTCGACTCGCTCCCGGCCGGGCTGAAGCTGGCAGACAAGGACGGGGCGACGCCGCTGCCGGAGGGCGTGCAGCTGACCTTCGAGGGCAAGGGCGTCAAGCTGCTGGACTGACCGGCCGGTCACTTCCACTCCCGTGCCGCTCCTTCCCTCGGTTCCTTCCTACCGCTCCTTCCGCTCCTTCCGTCTCTTGCGTTCCGCTCCGCGAGACGCGCCGTCCGGCGCGGATCGCGGAGCGGTGTCGTTTCCGCCCGTTGTGGGCCGTCCGGGGCCGCCGGTCTCGGACGGGACGGCTGCCCGGCAGGCCATGAAAGGGTCAAATCTCAGTATTCGGGCTATCTGGTCTCGGTATTCGGTACGCTGATGACAGCGGGCCTCCGGTGTCCCTAGCATCGTCGACATGAAGCGACAGACGGATCTCACGAAGCGGCGGGCGGTCGACCTGTGCCGCGTGGCCGCCTGTCTGTGTCGAATGCGCTAACTCGGCGTTTTGGCTGGGCAGTTGAAGCCCGCCGCCGATTTTCCCGGTGACCTTGCCCGGCCACCCCGGCCGGCCGTCGCCGCCGCACCCCGCAGCTCCCCGCCCGGTCGGCCCGGACCACCACCCTCGTCCCAGTATTCGGACAGGAATTCGGACCGCAGTCGCCCGGGCACCCAGCAGCACCTCCCGAGCAGAACCTTCCGCACACCGCCCTCGGATGGAGAACACCACCATGAGCCGCAGCGACGTCCTGGTCGACGCCGACTGGGTCCAGGCCCACCTGGACGACCCGAAGGTCGTCATCGTCGAGGTCGACGAGGACACCTCCGCGTACGACAAGAACCACATCCGCAACGCCGTCCGGATCGACTGGAAGCAGGACCTCCAGGACCCGGTCCGCCGCGACTTCATCGACCAGGCCGGCTTCGACGCGCTGCTCAGCGCCAAGGGCATCGCCAACGACGACACCGTCGTGCTCTACGGCGGCAACAACAACTGGTTCGCCTCGTACGCCTACTGGTACTTCAAGCTGTACGGCCACGGTGACGTCCGCCTGCTGGACGGCGGCCGCAAGAAGTGGGAGCTGGACTCCCGCGACCTGGTCGCCGAGGTGCCGGCCCGCGAGGCCACCGAGTACCGGGCGCAGGCCGCCGACTCCTCGATCCGCGCCTTCCGCGACGACGTGCTCGCGGCCATCGGCCAGCTCAACCTGGTCGACGTCCGTTCGCCCGACGAGTTCTCCGGCAAGCTGCTCGCCCCGGCGCACCTCCCGCAGGAGCAGTCGCAGCGCCCCGGCCACGTGCCGAGCGCCCGCAACATCCCGTGGGCCAAGAACGCCAACGACGACGGCACCTTCAAGAGCGACGACGAGCTCAAGGCGCTGTACGAGGCCGAGGGCATCGACCTGGCGAAGGACACCATCGCCTACTGCCGCATCGGCGAGCGCTCCGCGCTCACCTGGTTCGTCCTGCACGAGCTGCTCGGCCAGGAGAACGTCAAGAACTACGACGGTTCGTGGACCGAGTACGGCAGCCTCGTCGGCGTGCCGATCGAGCTCGGCAGCAACTGAGCCTGCGGCTCGACCGTCGTCAGAAGGGAAGACAAGACATGTGCGGTGCGAAGGCCGGCGGCCCGGACCTGGCAGGAGTTGACGTGGCGAACGAAACGATCATCCAGGGTTCGGTGACCCGCGACGGTGAGCCGGTCAACGGCTACGTCCGGCTGCTCGACGAGGGGGGCGAGTTCACGGCCGAGGTGCCCACCTCGGCGACCGGCCAGTTCCGGTTCTTCGCCCGCCCGGGCAAGTGGACCCTGCGCGCGCTGGTGCCGGGCCAGACCGTGGACCGTCAGGTGGTGGCCTCCCAGGGCACCGCCGTCGAGGTCGCGATCGCGGTCTGATCGGCGCCCGATCGACCCGATCCACCTGATCCGCCCGATCCACCAGATCCGCGGACGAAGTACACCGAGGGCCCTGCCGCGGCAGGGCCCTCGGTCGTACCGTGGAGGCGTGCAGACAAGGCGGCGGCGGCACTACTACTTCGCCCTGATGGGCGTCTGCCTGGGCCTGTTCGTGCTGGCCTGGGGCGTGGTGAGGTTCTTCTCCGTGCCCGCCGCGATCGGCATGTGCGTGGTCGCGATGGTGATCCCGCCGGCCGCCGCCGTGTTCGCCAACAAGCGGGACCCGGACGACGACTGGTGGAACGACCCGCGCTGGGACGACCCGAAGTGGGACGATCCCGGCCACGACCGGGACCGCCCCGACCACGAGGAGCACCCGTAGGCGTCAGTAGACGAGTGCCTGGACGTTGTCCGCCATGATCTCGCTGACGAAGACCTGCGCGCCCGCGATCCGGACGCCCTCGACGGTGTCCTGCTGCACGATCCCCCGGCGGGCCGCACACTGGGTGCACAGCGTCACCGAGCCGCTCGCGAGGATCGCCTCCAGCAGGTCCGGAAGCGGTGCCGCGTGCGGCAGTTCGAACTCCGCCGCCCGCCCCGGCAGGGCGAACCAGGAGGACTCCCCGGTCAGCCAGAGCGAGACCTCGATCCCGCTGGCGACGGCCACCGCCGCGACGGTGAACGCCTGCGAACACCGCTCCGGCGCATCGGCCCCGGCGGTGACCTTGATGACGAGTTTCTTCGACATGGCGCCACCTTAGAGGGCTCGCGGCCCCCGCTCGCCGTCATCCCAGGATCCCTTGGGGAAACCTTGGACGGCGGGGGAGAATCGGCGCGAACGATGACGTGGTGGGGCTCACCGCGACCGGCCGATGACCGGCGGATAGAGTGAGCGGCAGCAAAATCCACCACACTGTCGCCGCCTGGGAGCCACCCGTGTCCGGTCTGGAAATCTTCTTCGACGGTCTGCTGGCCCTCATGGCCGTGCTGATCACCTGGTTCGCCATCTTCTCGGTGATGAAGCTCTACCAGGGCCAGCGCTGATCCTGCCGTACGGTTGAGGCAGCCCACACCGACGACGACAGCGACCAGGAACATGATCGAGATCCCCTCTGACCTCCACAAGGACGTCGTCCCGCTCGCCTTCCTCCTCGGCACCTGGGAGGGCGCGGGCGTCTACGCCCCGTTGCCAGATGAAGAGGGCCCCGGCGCCGAGAAGTGCAACTTCGGCCAGGAGATCGTGATCCGGCACGACGGTCGGCCCTTCCTGGAGTTCCGCTCCCGTACCTGGGTGCTGGACAACGAGGGCGAGAAGGTCCGTCCGCTGGAGAACGAGCACGCGTTCTGGCGCATCACCAGCAACCACGACGGCACCAGCGGCGTCCGCGGGATCGAGATCTCCTCCGTCCGCGACGACGGCACCGTGGAGATCTGGTACGGCGAGCTGGCCGACGGCAAGCCGCAGATCGACGTCTCCACGGACGCGGTCGCCCGGATCGAGGGCTCGCCGGAGTACTCGGGCGGCAAGCGGCTGTACGGCTTCGTCAACGAGGAGCTGCTCTGGGTCGGCGAGAAGGCCGCCCCGAACGTGCCGCTGCGCCCGTACATGTCGGCCCAGCTGAAGAAGGTGCTCAGCCCGGCCCAGCTGATCAAGGACATCAACGACCTGCCGGACGACGGCATCGCGTTCTTCAAGTGAGCCCGGCGCTCCGCTGAGCGGTACGGCTTTCGCGTGAGGTAGGGACCGGCCGCCGGCCGGTCCCTACACTTGCCTCAGGACCCCCGACCTTGGCAGGGACAGCACCGTGGCGGACACCGGCACCACCGACTGGCAGCTCTCCGGCGACTGGAAGGCCGACCTGCGCGAACGCGGCTACCGGCTGACCCCGCAGCGGCAGCTCGTACTCGAAGCCGTCGACCGCCTCGACCACGCCACCCCCGACGAGATCCTCTGCCACGTCCGGCAGACCGCCAGCGGCGTCAACATCTCCACCGTCTACCGGACCCTGGAGCTGCTGGAGGAACTCGGCCTGGTCTCGCATGCCCACCTCGGCCACGGCGCCCCGACCTACCACCTGGCCGGCCGCCACCACCACCTGCACCTGGTCTGCCGGGACTGCGACAAGGTCTCCGAGACCGGCACCGAGATCGCCGAGCCGCTGATCAGCAGCCTGCGCGAACAGCACGGATTCGACACCGACCTCAAGCACTTCGCCATCTTCGGCCGCTGCGCCGACTGCACCGCCAAGCTCGCGGACGGCCGGTCGTAAGCTGGCCGGTATGAAGAGCCCGCTGCTGAGCCTGCCCGGAGCCGTCCCC
The DNA here is from genome assembly GCF_042732255.1 of Kitasatospora sp. NPDC059803. Taxonomy (NCBI): domain Bacteria; kingdom Bacillati; phylum Actinomycetota; class Actinomycetes; order Kitasatosporales; family Streptomycetaceae; genus Kitasatospora; species Kitasatospora sp. NPDC059803. The sequence goes on from NZ_JBHWIJ010000222.1 coordinate 5,874, forward strand.
GCCGAAGGCGCCGACGAGGGCGTCGCTGCCCACTACGGCGACATCTTCCGCGAGCAACGCAACCTCGCGCAGGGCACCGGCTTCGTCGACCTCTCGCACCGCGGCGTGCTCACCGTCACCGGCCAGGACCGCCTGGCCTGGCTGCACCTGCTGCTCACCCAGCACGTCAGCGCGCTGGCGCCGCAGGAGGCCACCGAGGCGCTGGTGCTCTCCCCGAACGGGCACGTCGAGCACGCGCTCTACCTGGTCGACGACGGCACCACCACCTGGGCGCACGTCGAGCCGGGCACCCAGGAGGCGCTGCTGGGCTACCTGGAGAGCATGAAGTTCTTCTACCGGGTGGAGGTCGCTGACGCGACCGCCGAGTACGCCGTGGTGCACCTGCCGGCGGGCTCCACCGCCTCCGTCGAGGGCGTCGCGGCGGTGCGCGAACTCCCGTACGGGCGCGACCTGTTCGTGCCGCGCGCCGAGCTGGCGAAGCTGACCGCCGGGTACGGCCCGGCGGCGGGGGTCTGGGCGTACGAGGCGCTGCGGATCGAGGGCCACCGGCCGCGGCTGGGCTTCGAGACCGACCACCGGACCATCCCGCACGAGGTGGACTGGCTGCGCACCGCCGTCCACCTGCAGAAGGGCTGCTACCGCGGACAGGAGACCGTCGCCCGGGTGCACAACCTGGGCCGGCCGCCGCGCCGCCTGGTCTTCCTGCACCTGGACGGCACCGAGGAGACGCTGCCCCCGCACGGGACGCAGGTGCGGCTGGCCGCCGAGCCGGACGGGCGCCCGCTCGGCTTCGTCACCTCCTCGGCCCGCCACCACGAGCTGGGGCCGATCGCGCTGGCGATCGTCAAGCGGAACGTCCCGGTGGACGCGGTGCTGCTGGCCGGGACGGTGCCGGGCACCCAGGACGTGATCGTCCCGCAGTAGCCCGTGTGCCCGGCTGCGGTCAGACCTCCACGAGGACGGTGAACGGGCCGTCGTTCACCAGCGCCACCTGCATGTCGGCGCCGAACCGGCCCGTCTCCACCTTGGCGCCGAGCGCGCGCAGTTGGGCGACCACCTCGTCCACCAGGGGCTCGGCGACCGGGCCGGGGGCGGCGGCGTTCCAGGTCGGGCGGCGGCCCTTGCGGGCGTCGCCGTAGAGGGTGAACTGGCTGATCACCAGCAGCGGGGCCCCGAGGTCGGAGCAGGACTGCTCGACGCCCTCGTCGTCGGCGGGCAGCAGCCGCAGCGTCCACAGCTTGCGGGCCAGTTGGGCCGCCTTGGCCGGGGTGTCCTCGTGGGTGACGCCGACCAGGACGCAGAGCCCGGGCCCCTCGATCGCGCCGACGGTCTCTCCGGCCACGGTCACCCTGGCCTCGGTCACTCGCTGCACCACTGCTCGCATGCCGCCATTGTGCCGGAGGCCCGGGGCGTGCCCGCCGGGCACCCGGTGCCGTGCCCGGCGGCACCCCGGGGCGTGCGGGAGGGGCGCGTGTGCAGGTGGTGCACGCTGGGTGGTGCACGCCTGCGCGGGGTCGGGCGCCGCTCTTCCTGCGGAAAGGTCCGGTCATATCAGCCACCCCCGTTCGCCAGGGGGCCGTTCGGGTGCACGGGCGGTGCGCCCGCGCCGGGCGGGGTGGCACGCTGGTGGACCGTACGGAGGGCCCGGCGCGCCATATGGTCCGCCGCACCGGGCCGGGCTCGGCCGGGAGGTCGAGCCGGTAGGTCAGGCGTTCTGGCGGCATCGCCCCGGTGGGTGGTTGCGGCCGGGAACCGGAACCTTCGGGGGTGGCCGGGCGTGCCAACGGACGGGACGCGTGAGCCCGTCGGGGGACGGGCCGGACCGGCGGCAGGGACGCAGTGCCGCGAGCGGGCGGGATCGGACGACGGCAGGTGGGTTGGTTGATGGACGCGAGCAGCGCGGCGTGGGACCGGTCCGGGCACGTGGCGGAGGTCGCCGGGGGCGCCGGGGCCCTGGGCACGGCGATAGAGCCCGACCTGGAGCGGCTGGGCCTGGACCAGCTGCGGATCCTGCGCCGGGAGACCCTGGAGCAGGAGGCCGACCTCTCCTACCTGCGGCGGCTGCTGCACGGGCGGATGGACATCCTGCGCGCCGAACTCGACCGCCGGCCCGGCGGCCCGCCCCGGCCGGCCGGACCGCCCGGGGCAGGCGGCGCCGACGGGCCCCCCGGCGACCTGCTGGACCGCCTCCCGGCCATCCTGACCGACGCGCCCTCCACCGTGCGGCGCTCGGCCCGGCACGTCACGCTCGGGCCGCCACGCGGCCACGAGTCCCAGCTGGAGGCGGCCGAGCTGATGGGGGACGTCCAGCTCGCCGACCTGGCCGCGCACCCGGCGGAGGAGCTGCTGGCCGCGCTGGAGCGGCTGCGCGCGCACGAGCGCGAGGTGTCCGGGCGGCGGCAGCGGCTGCTGCGGACGGCCGACGGTTGCAGCGCGGAGATCACCCGCAGGTACCGTGATGGGGAAGCACGGGTCGAGGACCTGCTCGCAGGGGGGCCGCTCTGACCGGGTGAGGTACCACGGGCGGGCGGGGCCCGGTCCACCCTCACCCCCGGAAGGCTCCCGCCATGTCCCAGTCCGCCACCCCGCCCGTCGTCCTCGCCGAGGTCATACGCTCGGGCTTCACCGAGGGCCGCCACCACGGCTCCCTGGTGCTGCTCGCCGCCGACGGCTCGGTGGAGTTCGCGCTCGGCGACCCCGACGCTCCGGTCTTCCCCCGGTCGACCGCCAAGCCGTTCCAGGCGGTGGCCACGCTGCGGGCCGGGCTGGCGATCGAGGGCGAGCTGCTGGCGCTGGCCGCCTCCAGCCACTCCGCAGAATCGTTTCATCTCGATGCTGTCCGGGCCATCCTGAGCTCCGCCGGGCTCGACGAGTCCGCCCTGCGCACCCCGGCCGACCTCCCGCTGGACGAGACCGAGGCGGAATTGCTGCTCGGCTCCGGCGGCCGCCGCGCCCCCGTCCTGATGGACTGCTCCGGCAAGCACGCCGGCTGGCTCGCCGCCTGCGTCGCCAACGGCTGGGACACCGCGAGCTACCTCGACCCCGGGCACCCGATCCAGCGGCTGGCCCGCGAGGCCCTGGAGGAGGGCACCGGCGAGACCGCCACGCACGCCGGGGTGGACGGCTGCGGCGCGCCGCTGCTGGCCGTCACGCTGACCGGCCTGGCACGCGGCTACCGCGGCCTGGTGCTGGCCGCCGAGGGCACGGCGCCCCGCCGGGTGGCCGACGCGATGCGCGCCCACCCCGAGTACGTGGCCGGCACCCGCCGGGCCGACACCTGGCTGATGCGGGCCGTCCCCGGCGCGCTGTCCAAGATGGGCGCCGAGGCCGTCCAGGTGGTGGCGCTGCCGGACGGGCGGGCGCTCGCCTTCAAGATCGACGACGGCGGCGAGCGGGCCCGCGGCCCGGTGCTGGCGGCCGCACTGCGCCGGCTCGGGGTGACCGGCGCGGACGAGACCGTCGAGCGGATCGGGGCGGCGCCGCTGCTGGGCGGCGGCGTCCCGGTCGGGCAGGTGCGGGCGGCCTTCTAGCGGCCTCCCACGGCCTCCCACGGCGTCCCGGGGGCCTGCAAGGGCCTCCCCGGGGCCTGCCGCGGCCTGCAAGGGGCCTGGCAGCGGCCTTCCAGGGGATGCGGGGCGGTCGGAGGCGGCCGTCGGCGTGCGGGCGGAGCGGCGGCGGTGCACGGTGGACCGGGGGCCGTCGCACAGCTGAGGGAGTCCGCCATGACTGACCACGTGTACCGGGTGACCGAGATCGTCGGATCCTCGACCGAGAGCGTCGACGCCGCGATCCGCAACGGGGTGGAGCGGGCCTCCCGGACGCTGCGCAACCTCGACTGGTTCGAGGTGACGCAGGTCCGGGGCCACCTGGAGGACGGCGGGGTGAAGCACTACCAGGTCGGACTGAAGCTCGGCTTCCGGCTGGAGGACTGAGCCCGCCTCCGCGGCCCGTCCGCCGTCCCGCCGCCCCGCTGCCGCCGGCCCCGCGCCCGGTCAGCGTTCGGGCAGCACCAGCGGCACCCCGGTGCGCGGGTGCGCCAGCACCTCGACCGGGTGGCCGTACACCTCGCTGAGCAGCGGGGCGCGCAGCACCTCGGCGACCGGCCCGTCCGCGACCGTCGACCCGGCGTTCAGCAGCACCACCCGGTCCGCGTAGGCCGCCGCCAGGGACAGGTCGTGCAGCACCACGACCACGCCGTCCCCGGCGGCGGCGCGCTCCCGGGCGACCCGCAGCACCAGCTCCTGGTGGCGCAGGTCGAGGGCGGCGGTCGGCTCGTCCAGCAGCAGCAGCGGGGCGCGCTGGGCCAGCACCCGGGCCAGCGCCACCCGGGCCCGCTCGCCGCCGGACAGGGCGGTGAACGGGCGCCCGGCGAAGGCGGCGGACTCGGTGGCGGCCATCGCCTCGGCGACCACGGCCTCGTCCTCGTCGGCGGCGGCCGTGCCGGTCCAGGGGGCGCGGCCCATCCGGACCACCTCGTCGGCGGGGAACGGGAAGGACAGCGCGGCGGACTGCGGCAGCAGCGCGCGGTGCAGGGCGAGCTCGGCGGCGCCGTAGCCGGCCAGCGGGCGGCCGCGCAGCCGGACCTCGCCGCCGTCCGGCCGGATGTCGCCGGCCAGGACGGACAGCAGGGTGGACTTGCCGGCGCCGTTCGGTCCGAGCAGCGCGACCACCTCTCCGGCGGCGACCCGCACCGACGCGCCGTCCAGCAGGGCGCGCCCGCCGATGGTCAGCCGGACGGTCTCGGCGGTCAGCAACTCGCTTCCGGGCAGGGGCCGTTCGGGCACCTCCCGGGGGGTTCGCAATCTCATGCCCAGCCTCCCTGCCTGCTCCTGGTACGGCGCAGCAGCCAGAAGAAGAACGGACTGCCGATCAGTGCGGTGAGCACCCCGAGCGGCAGCTCGGCCGGCTCGGCGACGGTGCGGGCGGCGAGGTCGGCGGCCACCAGGACCAGCGCGCCGCCGAGCGCCGAGGCGGGCAGCAGGAAGCGGTGGCCGGGCCCGGCCAGCATCCGCAGCAGGTGCGGGACGACCAGTCCGACGAAGCCGATGATGCCGCTGACCGCGACGGCTGCGGCGGTGAGCAGCGCGACGACGGTGATCAGCACCAGCCGCATCCGCTCGACGTCCACCCCGAGGTGGCGGGCCGGGCGTTCGCCGAGGGCCAGCAGGTCCAGCTTGCGGGCGTACAGCGGGGCGACGGCCAGGCCGACGGCGGCGAACGGCAGGACGGCGAGCACCTTGCCCCAGGTGGCCTGGGAGAGCGAGCCGAGCTGCCAGAAGGTGACCTGGCTGATCGCGGCGGAGTCGGCGGTGAACAGGAAGATCCCGATCAGCGCGCCGCAGAAGGCGTTCACGGCGACCCCGGTGAGGATCAGCGTGACCACCTCGGTGCGTCCGCCGGAGCGGGCCATCAGGTACACGGCGAAGACGGTCAGCAGGCCGCTGGCGAAGGCGAAGGCGGTGATCGTCCAGCTGCCGAGGGCGTCCAGGCCGAGCACGATGCAGGCCACCGCGCCGACCGCGCCGCCCGAGGAGACGCCGATCACGGCGGGCTCGGCCAGCGGGTTGCCGAACACGCCCTGCATCAGCGCCCCGGCGCAGCCGAGCGAGCCGCCGACCAGCAGGGCGAGCACCACCCGGGGGAGCCGGACGTTCCACAGCACCGACTCGGGCACCCGGTCCAGGGCGTGCCCGCCGAGGCCGAGCCGGTGGGCGGCGGAGGCCAGGATGTCGCCGAGCGGGATGCGGTAGGCGCCGATGCCGGCGGCGAGCAGGGCGCAGAGCACCAGGGCGGCGGCGAGTCCGGCGGTGATCAGGGTGGTCCTGCTGACGGCGGGCGCGGTCTTCGCCCTTACGGCGGTGGTCACTTGGCGTCCGCCGGGTAGAGCTGGGCGGCGATCTCGCGGAGCACCTGGGGGGTGCGCGGGCCGTAGCTGAGCAGTTGGCCGTCCTCGATCGAGACGATCCGGCGGTCGAGGCCGGCCGGGGTCTGGGCGACGCCGGGCAGCTTGAGCAGGCCGTCGACGCCGCCGACCGAGTCCAGGCCCTTGCTCATCACCAGGATGGCGTCGGGCGCGGCCTTGACCAGGGCCTCGCTGGTGAGCGGGGTGAAGTCGCCGGTGAGGCCGGCGGCGGTGCCGGCGTCCTGGCCGCCGACCGCCTCGATCAGCGAGCCGGCGCCGGAGGCGGGCCCGCCGAGCAGGTAGACGGAGGCGCTGCCGCGCAGGTAGAGGAAGGCGACCTTGGGGTGGCGGGCGGCGGCCGGGGCGGCGGCCCTGGCCTCGTCGATGCGCTGTTCGGTGCGCTCCTTCAACTGCCGTCCGGCGTCCGGGACTCCGAGGGCGGCGGCGACGGTGTCGATGCGCGGGCCGACGTCGGCGAGCCGCTTGGCGTCGTCCAGGACGAGCAGCGGGACGCCGGCCGCGCGGATCTGCGCGATGGCCTCGGCCGGGCCGGTGGAGCGGTCGGCGAGGACGACGGTGGGGTGCAGCGACAGCACGCCCTCGGCGGACACGTCGTGGGCCTGGGTGATCACCGGCAGGGCGGTGGCCTGCTGGAAGGTGGTGGAGACGTCCCGGGCGACCACCTTGGGGCCGAGGCCGAGGCTGAACACCAGCTCGGAGAGGCTGCCGTTGAGCGGGATGATCCGCTCGGCGCTGGTGACGGTGACCTGGCGGCCGTCGACGGAGGCGGTGGTGGCCGGGAGCTGCGGGACGGGTTCGACGGGCAGCGGCTCGACCGCGTCGGGGGCCCGGGAGGAGCTCGCCGCGGCCGCTCCGGTGGTGGTGCCGGACGGGCCGCAGGCGGTGAGGGCGAGCAGCAGGCCGAGGGCGAGCAGCAGGAGGGCGGGCCCGCGGGCCGCCCCGGTTCGGAGAGTACTGCTGCTCAACGCGCTTCCCTTCGATGGGAGTTGTCGCCGCTCCGGTCCTGGTGGAGGGGTTGCGGCGGGACTCTTGACTCATATATTAGGTTAGCCTTACCTGAGTTCCGCAAGGGGGTCGGCGCCACGCCCGACCCCTCCCTTGCCGCGTCCTTCACCACCACTGACCGCACCCCGCCGAGGAGTGATCCGCCGTGCCCCTGTCCAGCCGGCTCCGCCGTCTGGCCGCCACCCTGGTGGCCGCCCTCGCCGCCCTGCTGGCGGTGGGCCTCTCACCCGGCCCGGCACACGCGGCGGAGGGCAAGGTCGCCGGCGGGCGGCTGGACTGGGGCATCAAGCAGTCCTTCCTGACGTACATCACCGGTCCTATCGCCAAGGGGAGTTGGACGCTCAACGGCGGCGCGGCCACGGTCGGCGGCAGCACCTTCCGGTTCCACTCCGCGACCGGCGGCTACGACCCGGCGACCGGTGCGCTGACCGCCGCCTTCTCCGGCGGGGTCCGGTTCACCGGGCACCAGGAGAACGGCGCCAACGCGCTCGACCTGAGCCTCGCCCGGCTCACCGTCCGGGCCGTCCAGGGCGGCGCGGCCGGGATGTACGCCGACGTCAGCAGCAAGTCCAAGGACACCGGACAGGTCAGCAACGCGAGCCAGGCCAAACTGGCCGAGCTCTCACTGGCCGGCGTCGACCTGCGCGGCGCGGCCGGCACCCTGACGCTCAGCAACGTGCCGGGCACCCTCACCGACGCCGGGGCCAAGGCCTTCGGCAACTTCTACCCCGCCGGGACGGCCCTGGACCCGCTCACCCTCTCGGTCAACCTGCCCGCCGCGCAGCCGACTTCGCAGGCCCCGTCGCCGACCGCCGCGGCCACCCCCTCGGCGGCCGCCGTGCCGACGCCGTCGGCGACCGCCGAGACCCCGTCCGCCGAGACCCCGACCGCCCCGCCCGGCGCCCAGGCCCCCGCCAGGACCGAGTTCGCCAACGGCGCCCTCGACTGGGGCGTGCGCCGCACCTTCCGCGACTACGTCACCGGCGCGATCGCCCAGGGCCGCTGGGAACTCGGCGCCGGCGCGGCGGACGGCGGAGCCTACTTCCGCTGGACCCCGGCCAAGGGCGGCTACGACCCCGCCAACGGCGACCTCACCGCCGCCTTCACCGGCACCGTGCGCTTCACCGGCCTGCGCAGCGGCGACACCTACGGCCTGGACCTCACCCTCGCCAACCCGGGCGTCACCGTGGCCGGCGGCCAGGGCCGACTGGTCGCGGACGTCTCCGGCCGGACCCCGGACGGCGCCACCCAGCAGCTCACCGGCGTCGAGCTGGGCGCCTTCGACCCGGCCGGCCTCAAGCCCGAGGGCGGCCTGCTGAAGGCCGTCGAGGTGCCGCTGAAGCTCACCGAGGGCGGCGCCAAGGCCTTCGGCGGCCTCTACCCGGCCGGCACCGAGATGGACCCGCTGAGCTTCGCCGTCGCGCTCGACCCGGCCGCGGCGCTGCCCCCGCTGCCGGACCTCGGCAGCGCCCCGGCCACCGCGCCGAGCGCCACCGCGACCCCCGCCACCAGCCCCTCCGCCGCGCCCGTCGCCTCCTCCTCCCCGGGCGGCTTCCCGGCGGCGGCCGTGGCCGGCGGCGCCGTGCTGGTGGC
>NZ_JBHWIJ010000223.1:0-14378 GCF_042732255.1 Kitasatospora sp. NPDC059803
GCCCGGGGGGGCCGCCCCGCCCGCACTCCCTCCGACTTCCCCTAACTCGACCCCCCGGGGGGCCCCGGCGGGGCAATCGCCCCCCACGCCGCCGGCACCGCCAGCGGCGAGGGCGGCGCCGTCCTGCTGCTCACCACCCTCGGCCGGGCCCGCGCCGACGGCACGCCCGTCCACGCCGTGATCCGCGGCAGCGCCGTCCGGCACAACGGCCGGGCGGCCGCCACCATCAGCACCCCGAGCGCACCCGCGCACGCGGCGGTGATCGGCGCGGCCTGGCGCGCCGCCGGGCTCGACCCCGCCCTGGCCGGCTACCTGGAGGCGCACGGCTCCGGCACCCGGCTCGGCGACGCCGTCGAACTGGAGGGCCTGGCCCAGGTGTTCGGGCCGCGCGGGTTCGGGGCGCGGGGCCGGCGGCTGCCGATCGGCTCGGTGAAGACCAACGTCGGCCACCTCGACCACGCGGCCGGGATCGCCGGCCTGGTCAAGGCCGTCCTCGCGGTCGGCCACGGCGAGCTGTACCCGTCCCTGCACTTCCGCCGGCCCGTCGACGAGGCCGCCCTCGAACCCGTCGAGGTGGTCACCGCGCTGCGCCCCTGGGAGGGCGAGGAGCGGATCGCCGGCGTCAGCTCGTACAGCCTCGGCGGCATCAACGCCCACTGCGTGGTCCAGCGGCCGCCCGTGCCGCCGCGCGGCGACCGGTCGGGCACCCCCCGGCTCGTCGGCGTCTCTGCGCGCAGCCGCACCGCGCTCGCCCGGCTCTGCGCCGACCTCGGTGCCGCGCTGACCGGCCCGGCCGCCCGCGACACCGACCTCGACGACGTCGCCCTCACCCTCAACTCCGGGCGCACGCACTACGGGCACCGGGCGGCGGTGTGGGCCCGCGACACCGCCGAGCTCGGCCGGGCCCTGCTCGAACGGGCGGCCCGACTCGACGCCTCGGCACCGGCCGGCGGCGCCCCGCGCGGCGGCCGGACCAGGCCGCCCGCCGTCTGCCTGCTGCTCTCCCCGGACGCCGTGCCCGACGCCCCCGGCCCGGCGGAGCTGCCCGACGCGCTGCCCGCCACCGGCCCGGCGGCCCGGCTGCTCGCGGGCCAACTCGCCCTCCACCGCGAGCTGTCGCGCTGCGGCGTGCCCGTCGGGACCGTGCTGAGCAGCGGCGTCTCCCGGTACGCCGCCCGGTACCTGCTCGGCACCCTCACCGCCGAGGACACCCGCGAACTCGCCACCGCCGCCGCCACCGCCCCCCTGGGCCCCCCCCCGGACGGGGCCCGGATGAAGGCGGGCGGGGAACGGCTCGCCGCCGCCGGGCCGGAGGTGGTCCACGACCCCGGCCCCGGCGGCGTCCTCGGCCGGCTGCTCGTTGAGCGGTTCGGCCCAGAGGGGCAGGACGGCGCCCGGCTGGTCACGGCCGCCGGTGACGGCGACGGAGGCTTTGCCGCGCTGCTCGGCCGGCTGTACGAATGCGGCCTGGACCTGGACTGGACGGCGCTCGGCCCCGAGCCCGGCACCGCCCGGCGGCTGCGCCTGCCCGGACACCCGCTGGCCGCCACCCCGTGCTGGATCCGGCCCGCACCGGCGGCCCCCGCCCTGCCCGTCGCATCCGTGGTGCCCGTCGCGTCCGAGGCGCCCGCCGTCGAGCGCACCGGGACCGGCCCCGCCGAGGACCCCGAACGCTGGCTCGCCGAAGTCCTGGGAGAACTCCTGCACAGCGAGCAGCCGCCCGGCCCGGAGGCCGACTACTTCGAACTCGGCGGCAACTCGATCATCGCCCTCCAGCTCGCCGACCGGATCCAGACCCGCTTCGGCTTCCGCCCCCGGCTGCTCGACGTCTACGAACACCCCGCCGTCGGCGCGTTCGCCGACCTCATCCGCCGCCGGGCCGGCGCCCCCGCGGCCCCCGCCCTGCCGCCGATCACCCCCCGCGACACACCCCCCGTCACCTCCTTCGGCCAGGACCGGATCTGGTTCCACCACCAGCTCGACCCCGACACCACGCTCTACAACCTCCCGATGGTCAGCCTGATCAGCGGCCCGCTCGACGTCGACGCCGTCCGCGGCATGTGGCACGACCTGATGCTGCGCCACGAGGTGCTGCGCTCCAACTTCGCCGAGGAGGACGACGAGCCGGTGCTGCGCATCAGCCCGGAGCCCGGCGACTTCTTCACCTTCCGGGACGTCTCCGCCGAGCCGGACCCGCTCGCCGCCGCCCGCGAACTCGTCCGGCAGGCCGCCGAGCACCGCTTCGACCTCGCCCACGACCCCCTGGTGCGGGTGCTCGTGGTCCGCACGGCCCCCGAGCAGCACGTGCTCCAGGTGACCATGCACCACGCCGTCAACGACGGCGCCTCACCGCGGATCTTCGAACGCGAGCTGCCCGAGCTGTACGCCGCCCGCCGCGAGGGCCGCCCGCACCGGCTCGCGCCGCTGCCCGTCCAGTTCGCCGACTACGCGGCCTGGCAGCGCGAACTGGTGGCCGGCTCGGCTCTGGACGGCGAACTCGCCTACTGGTGCGAGACCCTGCGGGACGCGCCGGTGCTGCGGCTGCCCACCGACCACCCGCGCCCGGCCCGCAAGGACCACGCGGGCGACCTCGCGGTGTTCACCGTGGACGCCGCCCTGATGCGGGAGCTGCGGCGGCTCGCGGCCGACCGCTCCGTCACCCTCTTCGTGGTCCTGCTCGCCGGCCTCTACCTGCTGCTGGCCCGCCGCAGCGAGCAGGACGACCTGGTCGTCGGCATCCCGACCACCGGGCGCAACCGGCCCGAACTCGAAGGCCTGATCGGCTTCTTCAACAGCACCGTGGCGCTGCGCGCCGACCTGTCCGGCGCCCCGTCGGTGACCGCCTTCCTGCACCGGGTGCGCGCCGTGGTGCTGGAGTCCCTGGAGCACCAGGAGATCCCCTTCGACCGGGTCGTCCAGGCGCTGACGGACGAGCGCGATCCGGGCCGGAGCCCGCTGTTCGACGTGTTCTACGTGCACCAGGAGCTGCCGCCGATCCAGCAGATCGAGGGCACCTCGACCGGGTACTTCGACATCGGCCACAGCGCCGGCAACCTGTTCGGCGGCCTGCCGGCGGGCACCGCCAAGTTCGACCTCACCCTGATCACCTCCGACCGGGTCGGCGACGACGCCATGACCGCCTGCCTGGAGTTCAGCACCCAGCTGTTCACGGGGGCGACGGCGGCCGCGTTCGTCGAGGAGTACACGGCGCTGCTCCGTGAACTCGCCGCAGCCGACGGCGAGCTGCCGATCTCCCGGCTGTGGGCCGGGGCGCCGGAGGCCGTCTCCTCTGATGCGGCGCTGCCGGCCGCCCCCGCCGGCCCGCCCGGGCCCGTCCGGCTCGACGTCCCCACCGACCGCCCCCGCCCGGGCCGCCCCGACTACACCGAGCGCAGCGTCACCGTCCCGGTCGACGAGTCGCTGCGCGGCGCCATCGCCCGGTTCGGCCCGCACCCCGACCGGGTGCTGCGGGCCGGCTGGCTGGTGCTGCTCTCGTGGATCGCCGGCCAGGACGAGGTGGCGGTCGGCCTGCCCGGCGGCGCCCTGCTGCGGGCCGACCTCGCCGACGAGCCCGCCTTCACCGACCTGCTCGGGCGCACCACCCCCGACGGGACGGCCGGCCCCGGAGCCGAGCCCCCGGTCCGCTCCCGGGGCGACGGCGGAGGCCACGGCGTCGGTCACGGCGCCGCCCCGCGCGGGGCCGAACTCGACCTGGGGTGGCGGGCGGAGAGCGGCGCCGCCCCCACGGCGCTGACCGTGCACTACGCCCCCGAACTCTTCGACCCGCCGACCGCGACCGGCTTCGCCACCGGCCTGCGCGAGCTGCTGCGCGGCCTGCTCGCCGAGCCCGACCGCCCGGTCCACGACGTGGCGGCCGACTACGCGGACCAGGCCGACGGTGCGGACCACGCCGACCACGCCGACCACGGCGACGCGCCCGAGACCGTGACCCCGCACCCCGATGACGACACCGTGAGGGCCCTGTGAGCAGCTCCACCGCCACCCCGCTCGACGCCGCCCGGCGTGCCGTCCTGCGGGACACCCCGCTCCTGCCCGCCGACTGCGTGGCGCGCCTGGTCCGCTTCGAGGGCCCGGTCGGGCTGGACCGGCTGCGCCGAGCCGTGGCCCGAGCCCTGGCCGAACGCCCGGACCTGCACACCGGCTACCGCGCCGCCGCCGGGGGCGGCCCCGGCCTGCTCCGCCCGGCCGACCCGGCCCAGCCGCCCGCCATCGCGGTGATCGACCTCGACCCGGAGGAACTGGACGGCTGGCTCGCCGCCGAGCTCGTCCGCCCGCTCGACCTGCTCGGCGGGCCGCTGCTGCGCCACGTGCTGATCCGCCGATCCGACGGCGGGCTCAGCTGGTTCCAGCGCCACCACCGGCTGGTCGACGACGACGCCGGGCTGGCCGCGCTCGTCCGCCGGGCCGGCGAGCTGTACGCCGAGGACGCCGAGACGGCCCCGGTCCCCGCCCTGGTGCCTGCCCCCACCCCGGACCCGGACGCCGACCGGCCCGCCGACCGGGCGTACTGGCGGGAGGTCCTGGGGACCGCCGGCCCCGAGCCCGCCGCCGCCCGCCCGGCCGGGGCCGTCGCGCCGCCGGCCGAGCTGCCCTGGCTGCCGGTGGCCGACCCGGCCGCACTGGCCCGGGCCGCCCGGGCCGGCGGTGCGGGCCCCGCCGCGGTGCTGCTCGCCGCCGCCGCCGTCCACGCGCACCGGCTGACCGGCGCCCGGGAGCTGCTGCTCGGACACTGGCGCCCGGCGCCCGGCCCGGGCGGCCGCGGCCTGGTCGTCCCGGTGCGCCTGGCCCCGGCCCCCGGGCTCAGCTTCACCGCCGTCCTCCGGCAGGCCGGCCGCGCCCTGCGCGCGGTCCGGCGCCACGGCCACCGGCCGGACCTCGACCTGCCCTGGGGCCCGTCCTCCGGGTACGGCCTGGTCACCGGGATCGCCGACAGCGCCGAGCGGGTGGCGTACGGCCCCGGGACGGTCGCCGTCCTGGCCCGCGCCTGGGGCGAGCCGCTGCCCGGCCTGTTCCTGCGCGCCGACCCCACCCCCGGCCCGGCGGACCGGGACGGGGCGTGGCGGGTCGCCGCCGGCGGCCACGGCGCCGATCCGGCGGCCCACCGCCGGCTGGTCCGGCTGCTGGCGCGGCTGGCGGCCCGGCCCGACGAGCCGATCCACTCCTTCGACCTCGCCGACGGGGACGAGCTCGCCCTGCTGCGGAAGGCCAACGCCACCGAACACGCGGTGCCCGAGACCACCGTGCCCGCGGCGTTCGCCGCCCAGCTGGCGCGGACCCCGTCCGCCGTCGCGGTGCGCGGCGGGGGAGAGGTGCTGGACTACGCCGAACTGGACGGGCGCTCCGAGCGGATCGCCCGGCGGCTCGCCGGCCTCGGTGTCGGCCGCGAGGACGTCGTCGCGGTGCTGCTGCCCCGTACGCCCGCCCTGGTCGCGGCCGTGCTGGGCGTGCTGAAGGCGGGCGCCGCCTACCTCCCGGTCGACCCGGGCCACCCGCGCGGCCGGGTGGAGTTCGTGCTCGCGGACGCCCGCCCCCGGGTGGTCCTGACCACGGCGCAGCTGGCCGCCGCCGTGCTGCCGGAGCCGACCGCCGACGGCCCGTCCGTCGTCCTGCTGGACGAGCCCGCTGCCGAGCCCGCTGCCGAGCCCGCCGGCCCCGCGCCCGCCGGTCCCGCGCCCGCCGGTCCCGAGATCGCCGGGGCGACGCCCACCCGCCCGCTGCCCGGCAACGCGGCGTACGTCATCCACACCTCCGGCTCCACCGGGACGCCGAAGGGCGTGGTGGTCACCCACCGGGCCGTGGCCAACCTCGCCGCCTGGGCGGCGGCCGAGCTCGGCCCCGAGGCCCTCTCCCGGGTGCTCGGCTCCACCTCGCTCTCCTTCGACCTGTCGGTCTTCGAGCTCCTGGTGCCGCTGTTCACCGGCGGCAGCGTCGACCTGGTGGACAACCTGCTCACGCTGCTGGAACGCCCGGACTGGTCCGGCAGCCTGGTCAACACCGTCCCGTCGGTGTACCAGCAGGTCGCCCGGGCCGAGTGGGTGCGTGAGCGGGCGACGACCTACGTGTTCTGCGGCGAGCCGCTGCCCGCCGCGCTGGTCCGCCAGGTGCACGCCCGCAACCCGGACGCCCGGGTGCTCAACCTCTACGGCCCCACCGAGGCCATCGTGTACGCCACGGCCGGGGCGTGCCCGCCCGGTGCGGACGGTGAGCCGTCGATCGGCGTGCCGATCGGCAACGTGCGCGCCCACGTCCTCGACCCGGCCCTGCGGCCCGCGCCGGTCGGCGTCACCGGCGAGCTCTACCTGGCCGGGGACTACCTGGCCCGGGGCTACGCCCACCGGCCGGGGGCCACCGCCGAGCGCTTCCTGCCCGACCCGTTCGGCCCGCCCGGCGCCCGGATGTACCGCACCGGGGACCTCGCCCGCTGGACCGCCGCCGGCGAGCTGGAGTACGCCGGCCGCACCGACCACCAGGTGAAGATCCGCGGCCACCGGATCGAACTCGGCGAGATCGAGGCCCGGTTGACGGAGCTGGACGGCATCCGGCGGGCCGTGGTGGTCGCCACCGACGACGGCGAGGGCGACCGCCGCACGACGGCCTTCCTGGTCGCCGCCGAGGGCCGCCCGGCCGATCCGGAGGCCGTCCGGGCGGCGCTGCGCGAGGTGCTGCCCGCACCCGTCGTCCCGGCCGCCCTGGTCTTCCTCGACAACCTCCCGACCAACGCCAACGGCAAGACCGACCGCAGCGCACTCGCCGCCCTGGCCGCCGGAACCGTGGACGGGGCGTCGCCCGAGCCCTCCGCCGCCCCGGCCGCCGGCCCCGTCGAGGTGCTGCGCGAGCTCTTCGCCGGCGTCCTCGGCCTGCCCGAAGTCGGCCCGGACGACAGCTTCTTCGCCCTCGGCGGCGACAGCATCCGCTCCATCAAGCTGCTCCGCCGGGCCCGCCGGGCCGGGCTGGCGCTCGCCCCGGAGGACGTGTTCGCGCACCCGACCCCGGCCGGACTCGCGGCCGTCGCCACCGCGCTCGACCCCGCCGACCAGGGCGCCGGCCGGCCCGCCGACGGCGAACTGCTCCCGCTGGACGCCGCCGAGCGCGCCTGGTTGCAGGCCCGGTTCCCGGGCCACCGGGACGTGCTGCCGCTGACACCGCTCCAGGAGCGGCTGCTCTTCCCCACCCAGCACAGCCAGGGCGGCGGCGGGGCCTACGTGATGCGGCTGTGGATGCTCTTCGACGGGCGGCTCGACCCGGCGGCGCTGCGCCGCGCCGTCGAGGCGCTCTGCCGCCGCCACCCGAACCTGGCGGCCGGGTTCGTCCGCCTCCCCGACGGCCGCCCGGTGCAGGTCGTCCCGGACCGCCTGCCGCCGTTCACGGAGCTGGACCTCAGCGGCCTCACGGCGGCCGAACAGGAGGCGGAGACCGAGCGGTTGGCCGCCGGGGCCAGGACCACCCGGTTCGACCCGGCCGACCCGCCGCTGATCCGCTTCACCCTGCTGCGGCTGGGCCCCGGAGAGGGCGTGGGAGCGCAGCGGTACCGGCTGGAGGTGGTCGCCCACCACACCCTGATCGACGGCTGGTCCAACCAGCTCCTCCTGCCGGAGCTGTTCGCCCTGTACCGCGACCCGGCCGGACTGCCCGAGCCGGTGCCACTGCGCGCCCACCTGGCCTGGCTGGCCGGCCGGGACCACGAGGCCGCCCGCCGGGCGTGGCGCGAGGCCCTGGCCGCGCCGATCGAACCCACCCTGGTGACGCCGCCCGGGCTGCCGCCCGCCGACGGGTGGCCGGGCCGCCGCTACCGGCCCCTGGGCGAGGAGCGCACCGAACGGCTCGGCGCCCTCGCCGCCGGGCTGGGCATCACGCTCAACACCGTGCTCCAGGCCACCTGGGCGCTGCTGCTGGCCGAGCGGACCGGCCGCCCCGACACCGTGTTCGGGATCATCGTCAACGGCCGCTCGCCGGAGCTGCCGGGCTCCGAGTCCGTCATGGGCTTCCTGATCAACACCCTGCCGCTGCGGATCACCCTGCGGCCGGAGGAGTCGCTGGCCGGGCTGCTGACCCGGGTCCAGCGCGAGCAGGTCCGGATGATCGCCCACCAGCACCTGGGAATCCCCGCCATCCAGCGGGCGACCGGCCTCGGCGAACTCTTCGACACCGTCATGGTGTACGAGAACTTCCCGCAGTCCGGCGACCAGGGCGACGCGCTCCCGGGGGTGCGGATCACCGGTTCGGGCAGCGAGACGGCCGCGCACTACCCGCTGTCGCTGATGGCCATCCCGAGGGACGGCGGACTGGAACTCGACATCCTGCACCGGGAGGACGCCGTCGACGCCGAGGCCGCCGACGCCCTGCTCGCCCGGCTGCTGGAGCTGCTCGACACCCTCGTCGCCGAGCCGGACACCACCGTCGGCGCCCTCGGCCTGCTCGACTCCTGGCCCGCGACCGCCGGGCCCGCCCGCGCCCCGCTCCCCGCCACCGACGCCACCGCCGACGCCGCCGTCCCCGCGCCGCCCGCCGACGGCCTGGAGCCCATGCTGGCCACCCTGCTGCCGCTGCGCTCGACCGGCACCGGCGCGCCGCTGTTCTGCGTGCACCCGGCCGCCGGGATCGGCTGGACGTACGCGGCGCTGCTGGGGCCGCTCGGCGACCGGCCGCTCTACGTCCTGCAGTCCCGCGGCCTCGACGGCCGGGGGCCGCTGCCGGCCAGCGTGGAGGAGGTGGCCGAGGACTGCGTGCGGGAGATCCGCGCCGTCCAGCCCGACGGGCCCTACCACCTGCTCGGCTGGTCGTTCGGCGGCCTGGTCGCCTACGCCGTGGCCGCCCGGCTGCAGGAGCAGGGCGCGGAGGTGGGCCTGCTCGCGATGCTCGACAGCTACGTGCTCGCCGACCTCCCCGCCCGCTCGGAGGCCGAGGTGCTCGCCGAGCAGGGCCACGTCCGCAACGCCCTGCTGCGGCTGACCGGCGTCGACCGCCCCGCCGACGCGCCCGCGCCGACCGCCGAGGAGTTCCTCGTCCTCGCCAAGGACTCCGACTCGCCGCTCTCCGTCTTCTCCGAACACCACCTGACCGCGCTCGCCGAGGTCTACGACAACAACGTCCGGCTCGGCCGCGCCTTCCGCCCCGGCCGGTACCGCGGCGACCTGCTCCTCATCGAGGCCGTCCCGGAGACCAGCGGGCCCGTCCAGGACCCGGAGAGCTGGCTGCCCCACCTCGGCGGCGGCCGGCTGCTGCGGCACCGGACCGACCACGGCCACCAGGACCTCGGCGGCCCGGCCGCCCTCCTCGACCTCGCCCCGGCGCTGCTCGACCGGCTCGGCGACCCGTCCGGGCCGCACGGGTCACCGAGCCCGCACGAGCCGCACCAGCCGCACGAGCCGGAAAGGGGCTGACCGGATGTCCGCCACGCCCGCCTCTCCCGCCCGACGACGGCCGCTCACGGCCCCGCAGGCGGGAATCTGGTTCGGCCACGAGGCCGACCCCACCCGGCGGCGGTTCACCGCCGGCCAGTACGTCCAGCTCCACGGCGCGATCGACGAGGAGCTGTTCGAACGCGCGCTGCGGGGCGTGGTGGCCGGCAGCGAGAGCCTGCGGGTGCGCTTCGAGTCGACCGCCGACGGCGCCGTCCAGATCATCGAGGACGCCGCCGACTGGCCGCTGCACCGGCAGGACCTGCGCCACCACGAGGACCCGGCCGCCGCCGCCCGCGCGTTCCTCGCCGCCGAACTCGCCCACCCCTACGACCTGACCGCCCGCCCACCCTTCGACCACTTCCTGCTGCGGACCGGCGAGGCGGAGTACCTCTGGTACCTCCGGATGCACCACATCCTGTGCGACGGGGTGGGCGGGGCCGGGCTGATGCGCCGGGTGGCGGCCGAGTACACGGCGCTGCACGCGGGCGAGCCGCCCTCCACCGGCGTGCACGACCCGCTCCAGGCCCTGCTGGACGACGACGCCGCCTACCGCGCCTCCGCCCGGTTCCGCACCGACGCCGCTTTCTGGGCCGAGGAGTTGGCCGGCCTCGGCGACCCGCCCCGCCTCGCGGGCGGGCGCAGCGCCCCGACCGGCTCGGGCCCGCGCCCGCCGGTCGCCGTCCGGACGGAGCTGTCCGCCGAACGCTGGGCCGCTGTCCGCGAGCGCGTCGGCGCGGGCTGGACGGCGCTGTTCCCGGCCGCGCTCGCCGTCGCGCTGCACGCCGACACCGGCGAGGGCACGGCGGTGATTGGCCTCGGCGTCCGCGGCCGGGACGCCGCGCTGGCCCGGCGGGCCCTCGGCATGACGGCGAACGTCGTCCCGCTGCGGCTCGCCGTCGACCCGGCCGCCACCGTCGGCGGCCTGGTGACGGCCACGGCGGACCGGGTCCGCGCCGCGCTGCGCCGCCAGCGGTACCGCTTCGAGGACCTGCTCCGCGACACCGCCGCCGCCCGGGGCGACCGGCCGCTGATCGGCCCCACCCTGAACCTGCTGCCGCTCGACCCGGGCCTGCGGTTCGGCGGGATCCCGGCCACCGTGCACGAGGTCTCGCCGGGCCTGCCCGAGGACTTCGCGCTCGGCGTCTACGACAACGGCCGCGCCACCCTGCCGGTGTTCGCCGACGCGGTCGGCGACTACCCCGAGGACACCGTCCGGGCCCACCTGGACCGGGTGCTCGACCTCGTGACGGCGCTGGCCGAGGCGCCCGAGGGGCTCCCGGTCGGCCGGCTGCGCACCGGCGGCGGAGCCGTCGCCCTGCCCGCGCCCGCGCCCGCGCCCGGGTCGGCGCGGACCGAGCCGGACGGCGACACCCTGGTCTCGCTGTTCGAACGGCAGGCCGCCGCCCGCCCGCAGGCACCCGCCGTGGTGCTGGGGGAGACCGTCCTCACCTACCGCGAACTCGACCTGCGCGCCGACCGGTTGGCCCGCCGGCTCGCCGCCCGGGGCGTGCGCCGCGGCGACCTGGTGGGCGTCGCCCTGCCCCGCTCGCCGGACCTGGTGGTCGCGCTGCTCGGCGTCCAGAAGGCCGGCGCCGGCTACCTGCCGCTGGATCCGGACTACCCGGTCGAACGGCTGCGCGCGACCATCGAGGACGCCGCGCCCCGGCTCGTGGTGACGGACGACTCCGCCCGGGCGGCGCTGCCCGACGGCGTCGAGACCCTGCCCGTCGACGGCGCGGACGAGCCCGCCGACCGGACGCAGCCGCAGCGCCCCGGCCCGGACGGCGTCGCCTACGTCATCCACACCTCCGGCTCCACCGGCCGCCCCAAGGGCGTCCTGGTCACCCACCGCAACGTCACCCGGCTGCTCGCCACCACCGCCGACCGGTTCGGCTTCGGACCGGACGACACCTGGACCCTGTTCCACTCCTACGCCTTCGACTTCTCGGTCTGGGAGCTGTGGGGCGCCCTGCTGCACGGCGGCCGCCTGGTCGTCGTCCCCCGGGACACCGCCCGCTCGCCCGAGGAGTTCCTGCGCCTGCTCGCCGACGAGCGCGTCACGGTGCTCAACCAGACCCCCTCGGCGTTCACCCAGCTGGCCGCCGCCGACGCCGCCCACCCCGGCCCGAGCGCCCGGCTCGCCCTGCGCCACGTCATCTTCGGCGGTGAGCAGCTCGAACCCTGGCGGCTCGCGGACTGGTACCTGCGGCACCCGCAGGACGCGCCCCGGCTCGTCAACATGTACGGCATCACCGAGACCACCGTGCACGTCACGGCCGGCGACCTCGACGCCGCCGCCGTGGCCTCGGGCACCGCCACCATCGGCCGGCCGCTGCCCGACCTGCGGGCGTACCTGCTGGACGCCGCCCTGCGGCCGGTGCCCGACGGCCTGCCCGGCGAGCTGTACGTGGCCGGCCCCGGCCTCGCCCGCGGCTACCTCGGCCGCCCCGCGCTGACCGCCGGCCGCTTCACCGCCGACCCGTACGGCCCGCCCGGCAGCCGGATGTACCGCAGCGGGGACCGCGCCCGCCGCCGCCCCGACGGCGAACTCGAACACCTCGGCCGCACCGACCGGCAGGTGAAGATCCGCGGCTACCGCATCGAGCCGGGGGAGATCGAGGCCGCGCTCGCCGCGCTGCCCGGCATCTCCGGCGCCGCCGTCCTCGCCACCGAACGGGAGCCCGGGCGCAAGGCGCTGACCGCCTACCTGCTCGGCACCGAGGAGGCCGTCCGCGCGGCCGCCGACCACGCCCACGCGTCGCTCCCGGACCACTTGGTGCCCGCGGCCTTCGTCGCCGTCGAGGCCTTCCCGCTGACCGCCAACGGCAAGCTCGACGAGCACCGGCTGCGGGCCCGGGAGGCCAGGGCGGCGGACGGCCGGGGCCGGGCGCCCAGCGGCGAGCACGAGACCCGGCTGCACCGGCTGTTCGGCGAACTCCTCGGGGCCGACGGCTTCGGCGCGGACGAGAGCTTCTTCGCCCTCGGCGGCGACTCCCTCTCGGCCAACCGGCTGGTGGTCCGCGCCCGGGCCGAGCTGCCCGCCGAGCTGTCGGCCGAACTGACCATCCGGGACGTCTTCGCGGCCCCCACCGTGGCCGGCCTGGCCGCCCGGATCGGTGCCCGTGGCGCCGCCCGCCAGGGCGATGCGGCGGCCGGCCGGGCACGCCCGCAGCGCCCGCAGGCCGGCCCCCGCCCGGAGCGCATCCCGCTCTCCTACGCCCAGCGCGGCCTGTGGTTCCTGCACCGGCTCGGCGAGCAGGCGTCGACCTACCACGTCCCGCTCGCCGCCCGGCTGACCGGGCCGCTCGACCTGGCCGCGCTACGGGCCGCCGCGGGCGACGTCCAGCAGCGGCACGAGAGCCTGCGCACCGTGTTCCCGGCCACCGACGGGCAGCCGTACCAGCGGATCCTCGACGACCCGCCCCTCCCGCTGACCGTCCGGCACCCCGACCCCGCCGACCTGGACGCGGCGGTGCACGAGGAGGTCCACCGGCCCTTCGACCTCGAACACGGCCTGCCCTGGCGGCTGGTGGTGTTCACCGCCGGGCCCGGCACCCACCTGCTGCTGATCGTCCTGCACCACATCACCGCCGACGAACAGTCGCTGGGCCCGCTGACCCGCGACCTCGCCGCCGGCTACGCCGCCCGGGCCCGCGGCCAGGCCCCCGAGTGGCCCCGACTGCCGCTCCAGTACGCCGACTTCACGCTCTGGCAGGGCCGGGAGCTCGGCCCGGCCGGCCGGCCCGACAGCCCGCTGGCCACCGAACTGGCGCACTGGCGCGAGACCCTGCACGCCGCACCGGGGCGCACCGCGCTGCCGGTGGACCACGAGCCGCCGCCCGGCACGGCCCTGCGCGGGGCCGGCGCCGAGTTCCAGTGGGACGCCGAACTGGTCGCCGCAGCGGCCGAATTGGCGGCCGGCCGGGGAGCCACCCTGTTCATGGTGCTGCACGCGGCCGTCGCCTGCCTGCTCGCCCGCTCCGGAGCGGGCACCGACCTCGTCCTCGGCACGGTCACCGCCGGCCGCGCCGACCCCGCCCTGGACGACCTGGTCGGCTACTTCGCCCAGCCGCTCGCCCTGCGCACCGACCTCTCGGGCCGCCCGGGCTTCGCGGAGCTCGTCGACCGCGTCCGGCACGCCGACCTCACCGCCTTCGCCCACGACCAGGCGCCCTTCGACCGGGTCGTGGACGCCCTCGCACCCGACCGGAAACTCGGCCGCCACCCGCTGTTCCAGGTGATGATCACCCTGCACGGCGGGCGCCGGCCCGCGCTCACCCTGCCCGGCCTGTCCGGCGCACCGCACCGGTTCGAGCGGGTGATGGCCAAGTTCCCGCTGCTCTTCGAGTTCACCGAACAGCCGGACGGCACGGTGCGCGGCGTCCTGGAGTACAGCACCGGCCACTTCCGCCCCGAGACCGCCGAGCGCCTGGCGCAGGGCCTCGGCCGCCTGCTGGCGGCGGCCCTGGCCGACCCGGCGGCACCCGTCGACACCCTCGACGCCCTCGACCTGCCCGGCACCTCCAGCCCGGCCGCCCGCCCGCTCCCGGCCCCCGCCGCCGCCCGCCCGCAGCCCGTCACCGGCCCGGAGGGCGGCTCGCCCGCCGAGGAGCAGCTGCGGACCCTGTTCGGCAGCGTCCTCGGCCGGGCGCGGCCCGGGCCGTCGGAGGGGTTCTTCCGGCTCGGCGGGGACAGCATCCTGGCGATCCAACTGGCCACCCGGGCCCGGTCGGCGGGAGTGCTGATCACGCCGAAGGACGTGTTCACCCACCAGACCCCGCGCGCCCTCGCCGCCGCCGCCGGGGGCGCGGGGCGCGAGGCGCGGCGGGCCCCCCCGCGCCCCCCGCTGGGGCGTGGGGGGGGCGCCCCCCAGCGGGGGGGGGGGGGGGGGGGGGCGGGGCCCCGATCCGACCCGCGCCGGGGGGCTCACGTCCTCGGGGCCAGTCGCAGCACCGC
>NZ_JBHWIJ010000224.1:0-14334 GCF_042732255.1 Kitasatospora sp. NPDC059803
CCGCTCCGGCCCCGCTGCGGGGCCCGCCCCCCCGGCGGGCGCCCGCGCCGCGCCGGGGCTCGGCCCGTGGGTGATGCTCGGCAAGACCTTCAAGGGGCTGACCGACCGGACGCTCGTTTGGCAGACCGCCGAGTTGCTCGCCCGGGAGACCGGGCGGGACGCCCGGACGGTGTTGGTCCGGCCGGAACTGGTCGTCGAGGTCGCCTTCGACGGCCTCCGGCGCAGCCCCCGCCACCCCGCCGGGCTGGCCCTGCGGTTCGCCCGGGTGGTGCGCTACCGGCCGGACAAGAGCGCCGCCGAGGCCGACACGGTGGCCTCCGTACGGGAGTTGGCCACCGCCGAAGGGCCTGTGAGGCCGTCCGCGCGGCCGGGTCCGCCGACCCGTCCGGCGAAGTACCGCGGGCTGAAACGCATAGCGCCGCAATGGGGGTTCACACACAGGGGCCGAATCAGCCATTCTCGATCCGGCCACCGTACCCCTCCGTGAACGGACCAGCGATGGCTAGGTTGACCGTGACAACGAGAGGCGGCCGCCTGGCAGTCGGCGCCGCCCTGGCGAAAGGTGCCCGACATGCAGGTGAGCGTCGACCGGGACCGTTGCTGCAGCTCCGGCATGTGCGTGATGAACGCCCCCGCGGTCTTCGACCAGGACGACCGGGACAGTCTCGTGAGGCTCCGTCAGACCGTCGTGCTGCCCGAGCAGTTCGACGACGTCAGACTCGCCTCCGAGCTCTGCCCGGGCCGGGCGATCACCGTCACCGGGGACGAGCCCGCGCGGACCGGGGCCTGACGGACCCCCGCCGCCGGCCCCGCAGGCCGCCGGGAACCTTCCCGGGCCCCGAACCCCACGAGAACACCCGCGACGTGAGGAGACCCCCGCCTTGACCACCGCACCCACCACCCCCGTCCTCCCACTGCCGGCCCGGCACTCCGGCGGCTGCCCGTTCGGCCCGCCGCCCGCGTACCCCGAGGCCGCCGCCACCGGGCCGGTGACCAGGGCCGAGCTGCCCGACGGCGACCTCTGCTGGCTGGTCACCGGCTTCGCCGAGGTCCGCACCGTGCTGTCCGACCGCCGGTTCAGTGCCGACATACGCCACCCGTCCTTCCCGCTGCTGGTCGCCGGCGCTCGCGAGCTGATCACCGACAACCCGGACTTCCTGCGGCTCGACGACCCCGAGCACGCCCGCCAGCGCCGCATGCTCACCGGGGAATTCCTGGTCAAGCGGGTGGAGGCGCTGCGCCCGGAGATCCAGCGGATCGTGGACGAGGCACTGGACCGGATGACCGCGGGCCGGACCACGGCCGACCTGGTCACCGACTTCGCGCTGCCGGTGCCCTCGCTGGTGATCTGCCTGCTGCTCGGCGTGCCGTACGAGGACCACGACCGCTTCCAGAACCTGAGCCGCACGATGCTCAGCCAGGAGAGCACCGTGGAGCAGCTCCGGGAGGCCCAGGAGGAAATCCTGCACTACCTGCGCGACCTGACGGCCCGCAAGCGCGCACAGCCGCAGGACGACGTCCTCAGCCGACTCGCGGCGCGGGACGACCTGACCTCGGACGACGCGGCCGCCATGAGCGTGCTGCTGCTGGTCGCCGGGCACGAGACGACCGCGAACATGATCGCGCTGTCGACCGCGCTGCTGCTGGAGCACCCCGAGCAGATCCCCGGCCTGGCCGACCCGGCCACCCTGCCGGGCGCGGTGGAGGAGCTGTTGCGGCTGCTGACCATCGTGCACACCGGCCTGCCCCGGGTGGCGCTGGAGGACGTGGAGCTGGGCGGCGTCACCGTCCGGGCCGGGGAGGGCGTGATGGCGATGCTCTCCACCGCCAACCGGGACGAGGCGGTGTTCGGCGGCGCCGGCCATCGGGCGACGGACGAGCTGGACCTGTACCGGGACGCCCGGCGGCAGCTGGCGTTCGGCTTCGGCGTGCACCAGTGCCTGGGCCAGCCGCTGGCCCGCGCCGAACTCCAGATCGCCCTGGAGACGCTGTTCCGCCGGCTGCCGGGGCTGCGGCTGGCCGGCGAGCGCGAGTTCCGTACCGAGTCGTTCATCTACGGGATGCGGTCACTGCCCGTGACCTGGTGAGCGGGGCCCCATGGAGAAATCTCACCGGGCACCCTTCGCGTGAGCCTTTGCGCAGGCGGGCGGCCTGACCGTCCGCCTTCTCCGGAATCGCGTGCCGGATGCCGCGCCTGCGCAGGTAGGCGCGGCACGGGCCGTTGCTGTAGGCCTTGTCGGCGGCCACGCTGTCGGGCGTCTTCCGGGGCCTGCCCGGCCCTGTCCGCGGGACACGGATCTTCTCCAGTACCGGCTCGAACTGCTTGCAGTCCGCCCGCTGCCCCGGCGTGACGACCAGGGACAGCGGGCGGCACCGGCCGTCCGCGCTCAGGTGGACCCTGCTGGCGAACCCGCCCCGCGAGCGGCCGAGGCCCTCGCCTCCACCACCACCTTCACCAGGCGGGCGACGAGGCTCTGCCACGGCGTCTCGCCCTGGTGTTCCCCGGGCCCAGCCCCCTTTGAGGCCACCGCTGGGACCACAGCGCGGTCAGCGCGTCCAGTGCTTCGCGATCCACTCCGAGCCCTCTCCCCAGTCGTCCACCCTCATGCCCGACGACGGCTCCCCGCCCGACGAGGGCCGCCCCGACCGATGGTCGGGAAACGGGTCGTGCCGAGCGGCCCGACGCCGTACCGTGGTCCGGTCGACGATCTTGGGGCAGCGACCCCACGAGGACCAGAGGACGGGGCTGGACACCATGCAGCAGTACCAGGGCTGGGCCGACGAACGGTTCGGCGCCGTGGCGGACGTGTTCGCCCGCAACTTCGCCGAGTTCCCCGAACTCGGCGCCGCCGTCACGGTGTTCGCCGGCGGCCGCAAGGTCGTCGAATTGTGGGGCGGGACGGCCGACGACCGCACCGGCCGGGCCTGGACGCAGGACACCGTCGTCCCGGTCTTCTCCTGTGCCAAGGGCGCGGTGAGCATCAGCACCCACCTGCTCGCCCAGCAGGGCCGCCTCGACCTCGACGCGCCGATCGCCCACTACTGGCCCGAATTCGCCCGCCACGGCAAGCAGGACATCACCACCCGCATGATCCTCGGCCACCGCGCGGGCATCCCGGCCCTGGACGCGGCGCTCTCCTTCGAGGAGATCGCCGCCTGGGCTCCCGTCGTCCGCGCGATCGAGGAGCAGGAGCCGCTCTGGGAGCCCGGCACCGCCTACGAGTACCACGGCCACGTCCTGGGCTTCACGGTCGGCGAGGTGATCCGCCGGATCACCGGGCTAACCCCTGGCGCGTTCCTCCGCAAGGAGATCGCCGAGCCGCTCGGCCTGCCGGTCTGGATCGGCCTGCCGGAGAACGAACTCCCGCGCCTGGCCCGGCTGGTGGAGGCTGAGGGCCGCCGCCCGATGCCCGGCCCGGAGCACCTGCTGACCCGGATCGTGACGATGAACGGCGCCCTGGTCTTCCCCGGTCTGGACGTGCCGCACGGCTGGAACGACCCGGCCCTGCACGCGATCGAGCTGCCCGGCGCGGGCGCGGTCGCCTCCGCCACCGGGCTGGCGGGGCTGTACGCGGCGGCCGCGACCGGCCTGGACGGCGGCCCGCGCCTGCTCTCGCACGAGACCGTCACCGACGCGGTGCGCGAAGTCTCCTCCGGCGCAGGCTTCCTGGGCTTCGACATGGGCGCCCGCTGGGGTTCCGGCCTGCTGCTCGACTCCCCCGCCTTCCGCCCGCTGCTGGGCGAGCGCAGCTTCGGCAACGACGGCGCGGGCGGCCAGTTCGCCTTCGGGGACGACGAGTTCGGCGTCGGCTTCGGCTACGTCGCCAACCGGATGATCGGCCACGGCGACGCCCGCGCCAACCGGCTGATCGAGGCGCTGCGCGGGTGCCTGGGGTGACGGACTTCCTCGCGCGACTCACCGCGCTGGCGGCCACCGGCGGCCTGGACGGCCCGGACGGGCTGCGCTACAACGCCTCGCTGCCCGAACTCGCCGCCCACTACGGCGACCCCTGGGACGGCGGGCGGATCCACCGCGAGTCCCGCTGGCCGCACGGCTTCAGCTGGGGCGACGTGCAGACGGTGTTCTGCCGCTGCCGCCGGCTCCAGTCGCTGTCCCTGCCCGTGTGGCACGGCGAACTCGAACTCCCGCTGGCCGGCGGCGGGTTGATGACGCTCGACACGCACGTCACCGAGTCGGCCCTGATCGCCGCGCTGACCGCCGCCGGCTGCCGCTGGGAGACCGTGACGTACGAGAACGTCCCCGACCAGCGCACCCTGGAGGTGGCGGTGGCCGAGGAGGTCCGGGTGGCGTTCGTCCTCACCGACCGCGACGGCCACGCGGACCGCGAGGGCGGTGACGCGCCGCCGCCCGAGGACTGGCTGCTGAACAAGGCCATGCTGTGGGGCTACGACCACACCGACTGCCCCGAGCCGGACCGCACCCTCCCGGACGACGGCTGGGGCGCCTCGCCCAACTGACGCGTACGGCCGGCCCGTTGCGCTCGGCCCGCTGCGCCCAGCCCGCTGCGCCCCCGCGCGCAACGGGCCGGGCGCGCCCCCGAAGTGGGCGCACCCCCGGAGCGGGGGCTCACGCCAGGGCGCGCGGCAGCACCACTCGCACCCACTCCTCCGGCTGCGACAGGTGCGGTGCGTGGCCGGCACCGGGGTACAGGTGCCGTTCCACCTTCGCCAGGGTGAGGTCGATGATGTCCAGCACCTCGCCGTACATCGGCGGGCTGTTGTCACTCTGCGTGAGCAGGGCCGGTTCCGTGAAGCGGGCCAGCGCGGTCAGGTCGAGGTCCAGGGCGTCCGGGTCCCGCAGCTCGTCCAGGTAGGTCGGCGCGTTGCGCACGTACGTGTGCCGCACCGGCGCGGGCAGCTGCGCCCAGGCCCCCGGCCCGAAGGTGACCGTCTCCACGAACAGCTCCGCCGCCGCGGCCGACTCGGCCTGCTCCAGCAGCTCCCGGACGGCGGTGATCCGGTCGGCGAGCGCGGTGGCGACCGGCCGCAGCTCGGGGTCGGCGAGCAGGATGCCGGCGCCGGGCGGCTCGTGCACGGCGATCCCCCGCAGCAGGTCGGGCCGGGCGGCGGCGAGCCGCAGCGTGATCAGCGAACCGTACGAGTTCCCGCAGACGAACGCCGGCGCGAGTCCGAGCCCGTCGATCAGCCCGGCCAGGTCGGCCGCGTCCTCGTAGACCGAACCCTGGGTGAGCGGGTCCTCACTGCGGCTGTGGCCCCGCCGGTCGTAGGCGACGACGGTGGTCGACTCGGCCAGGCCCGGCATCACGCGGGCCCAGCTGTCGGCGTCGCTCCACGAGCCGTGCACCAGGACGACGCCGGGCCCCTCGCCACGGGCCTCGTAGTGCAGCGACACCCCGTTCACCCTGATCTCGGCCATCATGAGCCTCCCGATCTCGGCGGTGCTCCCCCACCAGCCTGACACAGCCGCTCGGGGCGGCACCCCCGGGCCGAGTCCGTCACCGAGCGTGACGAACAGCGGGCGGCCAAGGGCCCCGAACGGGCTCGGCTCAGGCCCCCGGCGGACTCAGCTCAGAGCCCGAACCGGCTCAGCCCATGCCCCGGGCCGGCGGCTCGTCCCGCGTGCCGTCCTCCGCCACCACCGTGAACCGGCCGGGCCCGGAGACCGACAGGTCCACCGGGTGGACGGACTTCGAGTCGTTGACGTCCAGTTCACTACTCTTCCGCCCGGTCGCGGCGTCGACCCGGGTCAGCTTGTCCCGGGTCAGCGCCCACACCGACGCGCCGTCCACCAGCAGCCCCGTCACCTGGTCGTCCAGCCCGGACGTCCAGCGCTTCCCGCCGTCGGCGAGCGAGTAGGCGACCAGGCGCCCGGTGGCGATGCGGCTGGGGTTCTTCCCCCCGCTGATCCGGACATCGTCCGGCTTCTCGCCGGGGACGATCAGCTGGTCGCCGACGACCACCCCGCCGAACAGCGGACGGGCGGCGAACGCGTCGTACGCGTGGGCTCCGCCCAGCATGACGTCGAGGTCGTACTCGTCCCCCGCGACCGGGATCGACGCCCGCTGCCGCCCCGCCCCGTCGAAGCTGAGGACGGCGTGCGTCCCGCGCTCGCCCTGCGCGTCGACCCAGACCGCGAGGGGCTCGGTGGAGACCACCGCGACGTCCTTCAGCCCGCCCGTGACCGGCAGGGCGACCCGGGTCCGCTCCTGCCCGTCCGCCGGGGCCAGCGACCGCAGCACCGGCGCGGCGTCGCCGCACTGCGCGACCGTCACCACCTCCGCCGCCCCGCCCGCCACCTGCAACGGCGCGCAGCCGGCGTCCGCGTCGCCGCGCCAGGAAGCGCGCCCGTCGGCCAGGTGCACCGCGCGCCAGCCGGTCCGCTCCTGGAGGACGGCCTCGTCCCCGGCGACGGCGAGCAGATCGGGCGCCGCCGTGTCCCCGACGCGGCCGGGCGCGTCCGCCGCGGCGGTCCAGGCGGCCGTGCCGTTGGCGAGGTTGAGCGCCGTCACCGCCGCGCACGGCCGGTCGTGCGGGGAGTGGCCGAGCAGTCCGAGGCCGTGGCCCGTCCCGCGGCTCATGGCGCAGACGGAGTCCTCGCCCGGCGGCGTCCACCGCCACGCGACCTGCCCGGTGGCGCCGCGGTAGGCCACCACCTGGTCGGGCCGGACCCGCACCACCACGTCCCCGCTGGTCCAGCTGCCGACGGCGCGGATCGACGACGGCCGGTCCAGCGGCGCCTCCCAGGCGTCGTTGAGGCCGGTCCCGGCGAAGGAGACGAACAGGGCGAGCCCGAACAGGATCCCGACGGCGACCGCGGGGAAGCCGCGCCGGGGGTGGAGCAGCGCCCACAGCAGACCGGCCCCGCAGGGCATCAGGCCGAGGATGCTGACGATGCCCATGAAGTCGAGGCTCTCGCCGCCGTACCCCTGGGACGGCCCGATCAGCACGGCCAGGCCCATGCTCGCGAACATGGCCCCCAGCACCCCGCCGGAGACCACCATCCAGGCCTCCTTGTCCATCGCGAACCCGCCCCTGGCGAGGCGGACGGACCTGCGGGCCCACCCGGCCCCGGCGGCACTGTCCACGGGCCCCTCGGCCATGTCGGTCACTCCCCCGTCAAGCGCCGCCCACCGCATGAGCGACGATCATCGGATGATCGCAGAGCCTCGCTGGATCCTGAACAAAGACAACGGAAAACTCCCGGCCCCACCGACGGACGGTAGGTTGGCCCGGGGGCCGGGGCGCGGCACCGGGGCACGAAAGGGGCGGGGATGCAGCCGGGCGACGTACTCGACGGGCGGTACGAGCTGGTCGAGCAGATCGGCGAGGGCGCCTTCGGCGCGGTCTGGAAGGCCCGCGACGCGCGGATCCAGCGGCTCGTCGCCGTCAAGGTGATGCTCCCGGGCAGCAACAACACCCCCAAGGACGCGGCCCGGTTCGTCCGCGAGGTGGCCACCGCCGGCGCGCTCAACCACCCGTCCATCGTCACCGTGCACGACTTCGGCCAACACGACGAGGCCGGCCGGCCGTTCTACTTCCTGGTCATGGAACTGCTCGACGGCGCCCCGCTCAGCCGCCACCTCGGCGACGGGCCGCTGCCCCTGCGCCAGGCCCTCACCTGGGCCGTCCAGATCTCCCAGGCCCTCGCCACCGCCCACCGGGCCGGCGTCGTCCACCGGGACGTCAAACCCGCCAACGTGATGATCCAGTCCTCCGGCGAGGTCAAGGTCGTCGACTTCGGCATCGCCCGGGTCGGCACCGCCGACGACGGCATCACCAGCACCAACGTCATCGTCGGCACCCCCGCCTACATGGCCCCCGAACGCTTCGACAGCCGCGGCCTCGACGCCCGCTCCGACCTCTACGCCTTCGGCTGCCTCCTGTACGAACTCCTCACCGGCCGCACGCCGTTCCGCGGCACCCTCTACGAACTCATCCGCCAGCACGGCGAGGTCCACCCCGCCGCCCCCGGCACCCTGCGGCCCGGCCTGCCCGCCGACGTCGACACCCTCGTCCTCGAACTGCTCGCCAAGGACCCCGACCGGCGGCCGCCGCACGCCGACCAGGTCGCCCAACGCCTGCTCCACCTCGCCGAGCAGGCCGAACAGCCCCCGGCCGGCTACCACGCCACCGTCCGGGACGTCCCCGCCGCCGAGGAGGACCCGTACGTCCTCGCCCGCCGACGGGAGGCGGACGCGCTGTTCCAGCACACCCGCGACCAGGCCGCCCAGGTCGCGCTGCAGTTCGAGACCAGCATCGCCCAGCGGCGCCGCCAGCTCGACCAGGACCTCGCCGACCAGCGGGCCCACGCCGAGGCCCGGGCGCAACAGATCGTCACCGACGCCCAGCAACGCGGCGAGGAGCTCGAACGGGAGGCCGCCGCCCGGGCGGCCGCCAGCCTCAAGCAGCTCACCGAGGCCGAACAGCGCACCGACCTGCTGCGCCGGCAGACCGACAAACTGCGCAACGACGCCGAGAGCCTTCGCCGCACGGTCGACAACGCCCGCCGCCAGGCCTCCGACTTCCTCGCCGACGCGGCCGCCAAGGCCGGCCTCGGCCCGGCCACCGAACCCCGCCGCTCGATCGCCCCGCCGGCCGGCACGCAAACCGGCTCCCAGAGCGGCGCGCAAACCGGCTCGCAGCGCCGGAAGCTCCCGAGCATGCAGGACCTGCTCTCCGGCCGGAGCCGCTCCACCGGCGGCGGAGACCAGCCGGGCCGCCCCTCCTGACCTCGCCCCGACGCCCCGCCCCGACGCCCCGCCCCAACGCCTCGTACCCGGAGGCGAGTCGGCCCGCCAGGCCCAGTCCACGCGGGCCCCGCCCCCGCGCCACCGGCTGGGCCCTGCGGCCCCTGCTCACGCACCGCGACCCGACCGCGGAACCGTAGAATCCGCAGGTAGACACCAGGGAGGGATTTCGCGTGTTCCAGGCGCAGCGGCCGCGCACCGCACAACTGACCCCACGACTCGGCGACGACGGGACGGGGCGGGTCGAAGCCGTCGCCCTGCTGCTGCCCGGCGGGTTCCTGCGCAGCCGGCGCGGACCGCTGAAGGTCGCCGAACTGGGCCTGCGCCGCCTCACCGCCGAACTCGCCGACCGCGGCCGCCCGCACGGCCTCGCCGTCCACCTGCTGCGCTACCGCTACAGCGGCTGGAACGGCACCGACGCCGACACCGCCGTCGACACCCGCTGGGCCCTCGACGAACTCGCCCGCCGCTACGGCGACGTACCCGTCGTCCTCATCGGCAACTCCCTCGGCGGGCGCGCCGCCTTCTGGTGCGCCGGGCACGCGAACGTCGTCGGCGTCGCCGGCATCGCGCCCTGGCTGCCCAGCGGCGACCCCGTCGACCACCTCGCCGGCCGGCGCGTCCTGATCGTCCACGGCACCGGCGACCACAGCGCCGCCAACGCCAACCAGTCCCTCGAATACGCCCTGCGGGCCCGCCCGGTCGTCCCCGACCTCGCCCGCTACGAAGCCCCCGGCGCCAACCACTACCTCATCCGGCAGACCGCCGACATCAGCGCCCTCACCACGGACTTCACCCTCGACACCCTCAAGGCCGAACCGGCCCCGCTCGCCTCCGGCACCGTCTGCACCCGCCTGCCCACCCGGCGCGCCTAGGCGAAACCCCGGAACCCGCGGTCGACCAGCGGGACCCGGCCACCGGGATCCGACCAGCGGCACGAAATCGGGTTGGCGGTCGACCGCCCGCCTTGCCTATGGTCGGGGGATGACCACTCGAACCTTCCGCATCATGGTACGCGGCGTCTTCGACGGCCTGAGCGCCGAGCAGCACGCCGAACTCCTCGCCCGCGCACCCGAACACGACGTGCTGCGCGCGGCCTTCACCCGCGAGGGACACCTCAGCTACGACCTCGGCGCGCGGGCCGCCTTCACCTTCCGCTTCCTCGACTCGGGCGAGGCGGAGGAGGACATCCTGGCGGCCGCCGAGCGGGCCGAGCAGGCGGCGCGGGCCTGGCTGGCCGAGCGCGGCTACGGCTACAAGAACCTGCGCTCCCAGGCCGAGGACCTCTCTCAGGCACCGCTCGGCAAGCGGCAGCGCCGCGCCGCCAACGCCGGCTAGCCCCCTCCCCCCTCCCGCTACCTCCTTGACGGCTCGCCGCACCGGTATGCTTGAGTAGTCAAGGAGGTAGCAATGACAGACTCGCACGCCAACCCGCACACGAACCCACCGGCCGACCCGCAGGCCAACCCTCAGACCGACCCGCACCCGGGCACCCGGCCCGACCCGCTGGACACCGCCCTGCGGCTGGTCCGCGCCCAGGCCGCCGTGGCCAAGCGCTTCGACGCGGGCCTCAGCCGCCTGCACGGCGTGAGCCTGTCCGACTTCACCCTGCTGCTCCACCTCGGCCACGCCCCCGGCGGCCGGATGCGCCGGGTCGACCTCGCCGAGGCCCTCGGTGTCACCGCCTCGGGCGTCACCCGCGGACTGGCACCGCTGGAGCGGATCGGCCTGGTGAGCCGGGAGGCGGCGGCCCGCGACGCCCGAGTCGCCTACGCGGCCCTGACGCCGACCGGCCGCGAACGGCTCGCCGAGATGCTGTACACGGCCCGGAAGGTCGCGGCCGAGCTCTTCGCCGCCGACCAGTGGAGCCCCGACGACCTCGACCGCCTCGCCGTCCTGCTCACCCGCCTCGGCGGTACCGCCCCCGACCAGCAGCCGGGGGCGGCCACAGCCCGCGACTAACGGACTGTTCAACCGTCGGACTGTCCGACTACGAAACTGCTAGATCCCGAACGGCGCCGCGTACCGCACCGTCCCGGACGGCAACGGGTGCCGCTCCGGGTCCAGGGCGAGAGCCATCAGCGCCTCGTCCGGCACCTCGATGGTCAGCCCGATCCCGTACCCGGAGGCCCGGCCGAAGCCGAACCGCGGGTAGTAGTCCGGGTGTCCGAGGACGACGACGAAGCGCTCGCCCAGCCGCCGCGCCGCCTCCAGGGCGGCGCGGGTGGCGGCGGAGCCGGCACCGGTCCGCTGGTACTCGGGCAGGACGGCGACGGGGGCCAGGCAGAGTGCCGGGGTGCCACCGATGTGACAGCGCGTCAGCAGGGCGTGGCCGACCGGACGGCCGTCCTCGGCGAGGGCGAGCTGCGACAGTTCGTCGATCCAGGCCTCGTCCGCGCGCAGGGCGTCGACGAGGTCGGCCTCCCCCGGGGTGTCGAAGGCGGCCAGCACGATCTCCCGGACGGCTGCGACGTCCGCGGCGGTCTCGACGCGGGTGGTCCACGGGGAGTGCGAGGGGGTGTGCGAGGTCACGTTGAACGTGGTCATGATGAACGAGGATCCGTTCCGGAGTGGTGTGTTCGTCCGAGGGCGTCAATGCGTCCTCGGCCCCGCGAGCTCACGCTCCCAGCGGGGACAGGGGATTGGGGGGAAGGTCAGGCCGACGCCCGGGACGTGAGGGTGGTCCGGGCGCTGCACACGGCGACGGCCTTGGGCGCGGTCATCAACCCCACCTCCTCGTTTCCCTTGATCCTGGTCGAACACGAACTCCCCCACCGTAACACCGCCCCTCGCGGCCGTCACCCGGATTTCCGAACCCTCCCAGCGCCCCGCCCGGGCCCACCTCCTAGGCTGAACCCGGCACCCCTGCACCCCGAAACCCCTGCACCCCGGCACCGCCGCACCACCGCGAAGGGCAGCAACCCCATGACCCACACCCCCGGGCAGCAGCCCGGCCAGGAACCCGCCCCCGACCTGACCGTCGACGGCACCGGCCTGCTCTGCGTCCAACTGCTGCTGCGCCTGCGCGCCCGGATCGCCGACCTGCCGGCCGGCGCGGTGGTGCACATCCACACCACCGACCCCGCCGCCCCCCTCGACCTGCCCGCCTGGTGCCACCTGACCGGCCACGACTACCTCGGCCCCGTCCCGCACCCGGCCACCGACCGCGAGGTGTACGCCCTGCGCCTCACCGCCGCAGCCCGCCCGACCCGCGCCGACCGCCCCTGGCACCCCGCGCCGGACCCGGCCACCGACTGACCACCCCGGCCCGAAATCCCCACGCGCCCACCCCCACCGCCGGTGAACACTGCCCCCATGACCGCAGAAACCCTGGCGAACGCCCTGATCGGCCACCCTCCCGACGCCCGCCTCCTGCTGCTCAACTGCGATGACTTCGGCCTGGACGAGGACGTCAACCTCGCCGTGGTCGACTCCGTCCTGCGCGGGATCGCCGCCTCCTGCAGCCTGATGCCCCCGTGCCACGCCGCCCCGCACGCGCTCCGACTCCTGCGGCGGCACCCGGAGATCCCCTTCGGCGTCCACCTCACCCTGGTGTGCGAGTCTCCGGCCCGCCGCTGGGGCCCGCTGGCCGCCCGCGACCACGTCCCCTCCCTGCTGGACGAGACCGGCGAGCTGTACGCGCCCACGCCCGCCGGGCGCACCGCCCTGCTCGCCCGAGCCCGACTCGACCACGTCGAGCGGGAGTTCCGCGCCCAGATCGACGCGGTCGAGGCGACCGGGCTCGCCCCCACCCACCTCGACTTCCACTGCCTGGCCGACGGCGGCCGCACGGACATCCTCGAACTCACCCTCGCCCTGGGCGCCGAGTACGGCCTCGCGGTGCGGATCTGGCTGCCACCCGCGCTCGCCCGGATGCGCGAGCGCGGCCTGCCGGTCGTCGACCACGGCTTCCTGGACAGCTTTGCCGTCCCCCTGGACGACAAGCCCGCCCGCTACGCGCGGCTGCTGGCCGCGCTGCGGCCGGGCCTGACCGAGTGGGCCGTCCATCCGAGCCTGGCCGGGCCGGCGTCCCGTCGTACGGACGACGGCTGGCGCGTCCGCCGCTCCGACTACGAGTTCCTCACCTCCCCCGAGGCCCGCGGGCTGCTCGCCGAGCACGACGTCACCGTGCTCGACTACCGGCCGCTCCAACGAGTGTGGCGGCAGGCCCCGCCCGGCTCCCTTCGGCGGTCCGGTGTGCCACGATGGGGAGAGCCGAACGGCCAAGCCTCACAAGGAGGTTGACCACCATGGATCCGATCCTCAGCTGCCACTGGCACGACCAGGACGGCGAGTGGGCACTGTCCGTCAGCCGCAACGGCGGCGGCTGGGAGCTGCTCGCCGCCGCGCCCCGCTGGTCCGAGTCGCTCCCGTTCGCCGGGCCGGAGGACGTCCGCCGGCTCGCCCAGGCGCTGCTGGACCTGCCGTCCGATCCGGAGCCGTACGAGTTCGAATGGCAGCTCTCCCGGACGGAGTTCGAGCGCACCGAGAACGAGCGCACCCACTTCGCGACGCTCGCCGTCGGGCTGGACCCCACCGACGGCCACCGCCCCTACCTCGCCTACCAGTCGTACTACCACCGGGGGCAGGCGAGCGGGCTCGGCCTGGAGGTGATCTGCGAGGACCCCCCGGTCGACCGCCTCCGCGCCCAGGCCCACGCCCTCCTCACCGACCTCCCCGGCCCCCCGCCCGCCCGGCGACAGCCCCCCTCACCCGGCTGAGCGCACCGCCCTCCCCAGCCCCCCTACCGGGTCACGGGATCACCGGATCAGCGGATCACGCCGTCCGCCGCAGCAGCGCCAGGTACATCGCGTCCGTCCCGTGCAGGTGCGGCCAGAGCTGCACGTCCGGCCCGTCCCCGAGCGCGGGGACGCCGGGCAGCAGCGGGCGCGCGTCGATCCACTCGACCCGGCCGCCCTCGGCCCGCAGCACGTCGTCCACGACGGCCCGGGTCTCCGCGAGGTGCGGCGAGCAGGTCGCGTACCCGACGACTCCGCCGACCCGGGTGGCGTCGATCGCCGAGCGCAGCAGGTCCCGCTGGAGCGGGCCGAAGGCCGCGACGTCGGCGGGGCGGCGGCGCCAGCGCGCCTCGGGGCGGCGGCGCAGGGCGCCCAGGCCGGAGCACGGCACGTCGACCAGCACCCGGTCGAAGCCGCCGGAGCGCCAGGCCGGGCGGGTGCCGTCCGCGGTGATCACCGTGTACGGGCCGGGGTTGCCCTCCAGCGCCCGGGCGACCAGCCGCGCGCGGTGCGGCTGCTTCTCGCTCGCGACCAGCCCGGCGCCGCGTTCGGCGGCCAGCGCCGCGAGCAGCGCGGCCTTGCCGCCGGGGCCGGCGCAGCCGTCCAGCCAGAGCCGGTCCGGTCCGTCCAGCGGGGCGTTGGCCAGGGCGAGGGCGACCAGCTGGCTGCCTTCGTCCTGGACGCCCGCCCGGTTGTCCCGGACGGCCTCCAGCGAGCCCGGGTCGCCGCCTTCGGCGAGCCGCAGCGCGAACGGGGACCAGCGGCCGGGGGGGGGGGCGGGGCGCGCGGCGCCCCGCCCGGCCCCCACCCGGCGGGCCGGGCCGCTGGCCGTCGCGCTGACCGCCGCCCTGGTGCTCGCGCTGACC
>NZ_JBHWIJ010000225.1:0-3332 GCF_042732255.1 Kitasatospora sp. NPDC059803
GCCAGGCCCCCCGGCTCGCCGCCCGCGCCGCCGCCCCGGCCGTCGCCTCCTCGCCGAGCGGCGCCGTCGGCAGCCAGCTGGCCTCCACCGGCGCCGGTGACGTCGAACTGCTCGGCGCCGCCGGCCTCGCTCTGCTGCTCGGTGGCGGCGTGCTCTACCGCCGCGCCCGCGCCGGCGCCCGCGCCCGCTGCCCGGCGCCCCGCCCCGCGCCCGGGCGCGGCCGCCGCCCCCTCGCGGGGGCGCGCGCCCCCGCGCCCCCGGGCCAGAGTCAGAGCCAGGGCCAGAGCCAGAGCCAGGGCTCGGGCCTGAGGTCAGGGGTTCTCCCGGTGCCGCCACCGCACCGGGTCGGCAGCGCCCGACACCGAAGCGCCCGCCACCGACGCGCCCGGCATCGACGCGCCGGCTCCCGGCGCCCCGGCCCGAGCCAGCGGCCGGTAGTCGGCGCACGACAGCACGAGCAACTCGTTGTCCCCGGGCTGGAATTCGTACTCCACCCGCTCCACGTGGCTCGGGATCCCGAGGGCGTCCAGGTGTTGGCGCAGCCCGTCGAGCTCCCCGTAGCGGACGCCGGTGTCGTACACCATGACCGGGAAGAGCCGGACTTCGCGGCGGGCGATCCGGGCGAGTTCCAGGAGGGCCGCCAGGTGGAAGTCCTCGTCCAGCCGGTTGCCGTAGGAGAAGAGCAGGTGCGAGCTGAGGACCAGGTCGAAGGAGTCGTCGGCGAAGGGGAGTTCGGGCAGCGAGCCGGCGACGTAGCGGTCCGGGCGGGCGGCGATGTCGGCCCGGAAGTCGCGGGCGTTGGCGATCCACTGCCGGGTGAGGCGGTCGGGGTCGCCGTACCACGTCCAGACGAACTCCGGGGCCTCCCTCACCAGTTGGTCGCGCTTGTGCCGGGTCTCCCGTTCGACGAGGACGCCGAGGTCCTCCCGGTGGTGGGCGTACTCGCGGTCGACGGCCACCGCATCGATGCCGCGCCGGCCGGCCTCGGCCGTGAAGGCGGCCGCGCCGCCCGGGCAGTCCAGGATGCGCCGGCCGGGGGCGAGGTCGAGGTCGGTGAGCGCGAACATCGCGCGGTACTCGTCGAAGGAACGTGCGCTGACCAGCACGGTTCAGCCCCTCCCGATGTACGGCATGGTGGTGGGCAGGACGGTCAGGGACTGGACGTTGGTGTCCGGCGGCATCGAGGCCATCAGCAGGACGGCCTCGGTGAAGCGTTCCACCGGGATGGTCGCCTCGACCGCCATCGTGCCGTCCGCCTGCATGGCGGCGGGCTGCGGGCCGCCGCCGACCGGGGTGACGTTGCCGACGTCGATCTGGCCGACCGCGATGCCGTGCGCGCGGCCGTCCAGGGAGAGCACCTTGGTGAGGCCGAGGACGGCGTGCTTGGCGGCCGTGTAGGCGATGGAGTTGGGCCGCGGGACGTGGGCGGACGGCGCGCCGTTGTTGATGATGCGCCCGCCCTGCGGGGACTGGGCGCTCATCACCCGGAAGGCCTCGCGGGCGCAGAGGAAGCCGCCGGTGACGATGGTGTCCAGGACGCGGTTCCAGTCCTCGAACGGGGTCTCGGTGATGGGTCGGCGCGGGGCGGCGGCGCCGGCGTTGTTGAACAGCAGGTCGACCCGGCCGAAGCGGTCGCGGACGGCGTCGAACAGGGCCGCGACCTCCTCCGGTTGGCGGATGTCGGTCGGGACGGCCAGCACCCGGGCGGGGTCGACGTCGGCGAGGGCGATGGTCTCCTGGAGGGCGTCCTTGCGCCGCCCGGCCAGTGCGACGGACCAGCCGGCGCCCAGCAGGGCCAGGGACACGGCCCGGCCGAGCCCGCTGCCGCCGCCGGTGACGACGGCGGTCCGCCCGTGCGGTGTCTGCGCGCTCCCGGTCACATGTCCTCCGTGTTCATCCAGATCCGCAGCATCCGCCGGGAGTCGGGCGCCGGCTCGTCCACGTAGGCCGAACGCCCGTGCAGGACCCGGCTGTTGCGAATGATCAGCAGGTCTCCGGCGGCCATCGGGAGGCCGAAGGCGATCTCGGGCCGGTAGAGCACCTCGTCGAGCACGCCGAGCGCGTCCCACTGACGGTCCGTCAGCGGCGGGCCGCCGCGGTCGGGGGACGAGCGGACGGTGCGCGTCTGGTAGTAGCAGGCGATGGTCCCGTCCTTCTGGGTGTAGAGGATCGGGGAGACCACGACCTGGGGCCCGGCCCGACCGGTCCGGTCGAAGGTCCACTCCTCGGTGAGGGTGGCGAGGGCGTCCGGCCGTTCCCGCCCGATCAGGTCGTAGACGTGCCGCGCGCTCGCCAGCTTGGTCAACCCTCCACCGTTGTAGGCGGGTTGGATGCAGAGCAGGACGAGCAGGTCGCAGGTGTCGCAGTGGAAGCCGAGTTCGGTGTTGCCGTCGCCGTCCTGGTCGCGCAGCACCTGGGTGAGGTCGCCGCGCCCGTTCTGCGGGACGATCTCGCCGAAGTCCCGCAGCAGGAAGGACAGGGCGGCCGCGACCTCCTCCTCCGGGGCGGTCGGATCCATCAGCCCCACGACGTGGGCGACGCCGACGGAGCGGGCGCCGCCCTGGACGAGCGCGCGCAGCTTCGCCCGGACCGGCTCGGCCGCGCCCCACCGCTCGGCCCGCGCGTCCGCCCAGAGCAGTTGTCGCTCCCCCACGTCGAGCGGGAGCGACCACTGCTCCCGCCGCGCCTCCAGCTCCTCGCTGCTCCAGCCGATTTCGGACACCGTGTCGTCGTACATGTGCGGAACCACTCCTCTCTACCGCTGGGCGGCGGCCGCCGCCACCGCCTTGGACCAGAGCGCCAGCGCCTCGTCGACCTGCCCGGCCGTGACGGTCAGCGCCGGGATCATCCTGACCACGTTCAGGTGGACGCCGCAGATCAGCAGCAGCAGGCCGAGGTCGGCCGCCGCCTGCTGGGCGCGCTTGGCGGTGTCCGGGTCCGGGGAGCCGTCCGGGTGGCAGAACTCGTTGCCGATCATCAGCCCGAGGCCCCGGACGTCGGCGACGCCCGGCGCTCCGGCGGCGACCGCCCGCAGGCCGTCCAGCAGCCGCGACCCCTGCTCGGCGGCGTTGTCGACCAGTTGCTCGTCCCGGATGACGTCCAGCGTGGCCAGCGCGGCGGCGCAGGCGACCGGGTTGCCGCCGTAGGTGCCGCCCTGCGAGCCGGGCCAGGCCCGCCGCATCAGGTCGGTCGGCGCGGCGATCGCGGACAGCGGGAAGCCGCTGGCCAGGCCCTTGGCGGTGATCAGGACGTCGGGCACCACGCCGTCGTGGGGCAGGTGGGGGCCGAACCGGCCGGTGCGGCCGAACCCGGTCTGGATGTCGTCGTCGTCC
>NZ_JBHWIJ010000225.1:3342-14257 GCF_042732255.1 Kitasatospora sp. NPDC059803
TGTCGGGGGCCCGTCACGTGGGGTGTGTAGCGCTCTGCGGACACCAGCCGTGCTTAGGCCTGTGGGCCCTAGACCGGGCCGGGGGGGCGTGAGCCGGTCTGGATCTCGTCGACGACCAGCAGGATGCCGTGCCGGTCCGCGCGCTCGCGCAGCCCGGCGAGGAACC
The DNA here is from genome assembly GCF_042732255.1 of Kitasatospora sp. NPDC059803. Classification (NCBI taxonomy): domain Bacteria; kingdom Bacillati; phylum Actinomycetota; class Actinomycetes; order Kitasatosporales; family Streptomycetaceae; genus Kitasatospora; species Kitasatospora sp. NPDC059803. Next base: position 3,509 of record NZ_JBHWIJ010000225.1, read on the forward strand.
CGGCGGGCGCGGGCACGTAGCCGCCCTCGCCGAGGACCGGTTCGACGAACATGGCGGCGGTCTCGGCGGGGGCGCTGACGGTCGCGAGCACCTGGTCGAGTCCGCGCAGGGCGTGCTCCACGGCCTGCGCCTCGCTCAGCCCGAGGCTCAGGCCGAGCCGGAAGGCGTCGGGGAACGGCGCCACCGCGACACCGGGCATCACCGGGCCGATGCCCGCGCGGAAGCGGCTGCCGGCCGTGGTGAGCGCGGCCGCGCCCATGGTGCGGCCGTGGAAGGAGCCCTCGAAGACGATCACGTTCTGCCGGCCGGTGGCGTGCCGGGCGAGCCGCAGCGCCGCCTCCACCGCCTCGCTGCCGGCGGTGGCGTAGAACAGCGAGTCCAGGCCGGGCGGCAGCACCTCGCCGAGCCGCTCGGTGAGGGTGAGCAGGGGGTCGTGCAGCACGGTGGTGTACTGGCCGTGGATCAGCCGGCCGGCCTGCTCGCGCACCGCCTCGACCACGCGCGGGTGGCAGTGGCCGGTGCTGGTCACCCCCACGCCGGAGGTGAAGTCGAGGTAGCGGCGGCCGTCGGCGTCGAAGAGGTGGAGCCCTTCGCCGCGGGTGGCGACGACGGAGGTGGCCTGCTTGAGCACCGGGGACAGCTGGGACACGAGGTCCGCCTTCCATGGGTCTGGGGGTACGGGTCGGTGGGGGCGCGGCTCACGGGGCGCCGGCGCGGCGGACGGATCGGTACGGCGGACGGGGGTCGGTCCTACGGACGGAGGTCAGTGCGGCGGCGCGACGGGCGGCAGGTAGCCGGCCTCGGCGGCCCGGGTGAGCGCGGCCGACCACCACTGCGGGGTGGGCTCGGCGAACCGGACGCCCAGCCGGTCCAGCACGGAGGTGGTGTACGCGCGGTCCACGAGGACGTTGCGCTCCTCCTGGAGGGACCACGCGGCGGCCAGCCCCGCCGCCGTCGGGTGGTCGCGTTCGGCCCGGGCGATCGCCGCCGCGAAGGCCTCGTCGTCGGTGAGCCGGACGGGGTGGCCGTGGCCGGCGAGCCAGCGGACGAGTTCGTCGTGCGGCGTCTCGTGCGGGCTCTCGACGTGGTAGGCGCCGGGCGCGGCGTACGGGTCCAGCGCGATCGCGGCGATCCCGGCGGCCACGGTGTCGACGTAGGAGAACGCGTAGGTGGTGCGCGGCCGGCGCGGGGCGGCGCCGGCCAGCAGGTAGCCGCGGATCAGCTGGTAGATCCGGTTGTCGCCGATGTTGGCCTGGAAGGCGCCGGTCCGGCTGTGCGCCGCGATGTGGCCGCTGCGGTACAGGTAGGCGGCCCGCCCGGTGGCCGCCCAGGCGCGGACGGTCTGCTCGGCGGCGAACTTGGTCCGCTCGTACGGGGTGCGGAAGTGCTGGCCGATCCGCAGGTCGGCCTCGCTGAAGCGGCGGGGCGGGCCGTCCACGCCGCCCGCGACGGCGAGCGTGGAGACGTGGTGGACGCGGGCCGCCGGGGCGTGCTCGTCGATCCAGCCGAGCAGCCGCCGCACCGCGGTGTGGTTGGTCCGCTCCAGGTCGTCGGGCGAGGCCACCAGCCGGACGTCCGCGGCGGCGTGCACGACGAACTGCGCGCCCCGGGCCCGCGCCAGTCCGGCCGGGGACAGGCCCAGCCCCTCCCGGTCGATGTCCCCGGCGACGACCTGGATCCGGCCGTCGTCTGCGCCCGCGCCCGCGCCGACGCCCGCGCCCAACCGCCGGACGGCGCCGGCGTCGTGCTCGGCCCGGACCAGGCAGGTGACGTGGGCGCCCCGCTGGACGAAGGCGTCGAGCAGGTGCCGCCCCAGGTAGCCGGTGGCGCCGGTGAGCAGCACCCGGGCGGGTTCGCGCACCGTGGTGCGGGCCGCCGGTACGGCGGGTGCCCGGGTGCCGGGGTGGAGCAGCTGGCCGGAGGTCGACAGCGGCGCCCGGACGGGCCGGGTGGCGGTACCGGCACCGACACCAGCCTCGGCACCGGCACCGACACCGGCCTCGGTGGCCACCGTCCCGGCGAACGCGGCGACGATCCGCTCGGCGGCGGGGTGCGGCAGGCCGGGCCACCCGTACACCAGGTCGGCGACCAGCCGGTTCTCCACGATGCGGGCGGTGAGCCGCAGGTCGTACAGCGGGTCTCCGCCGGTGCAACGGGCCACTCCGGCCTGCTCGTCCGCGACGGTCCAGTCCAGTGCGGGCTCCTCGGGCAGCCGGAAGGTGCCGAGGAAGTTGAACCCGGCGGCGGGGCGGGTGCCGGGTGCGTCCATCGCCTGGACGGGGGCCTCGCGCAGGCGCTGCGCGGCGCCCTCGGGACCGGCCGACGCCTCGACCACCAGCCGTTTGACGGCGGTGAACCAGCCGACGGTGTCCAGGAATTCGCCCGGATCGCCGGCGGTGTCCCGGCCGTGGGTCTCCACCTCGACGGGCAGCCGCGGGTGGCCGCTCCAGCCGGTCACGGCGTCGGCGAAGGCGGCCAGCAGGAAGGCCTCCAGGCCCGTCCCGCCGCCGTGGCGGCCGACCAGCCGGGCGGTGCCGTCCTCGTCGAGCGTCCAGCCGACGGCCGCCGGCGGCGCGCGGACCACGGGCTCCGGCGCGGACGCCGGCGCGGACGCTGCGGGAGGCGGCACCGACGCCGGGGGCGGCGGCGCGGCGGCGGCCCACTGGTAGAAGTCCGGGGTCGGCGGCAGGTCGGCCGGCTTCTGGTCGAGCACCGCCCGGTAGGCGTGGGCGAGGTCGTCCAGCAGGATGCGCCAGGACAGCCCGTCGACCACCAGGTGGTGCGCGATCAGGGCGAGCCGGTCGTCGGTGCCGGGCGGGCCGGTGAACAGGTGCGCGCGCAGCAGCCGGCCGGCCAACGGGTCCAGGCTGCGGTGGAGTTCGGTGCAGACCCCGGCGACGGTCTCGGCGATCGGAGCCGTCCCGCTCGGGATCCGGGAGAAGGACAGCGGGTCGAGGTCGGCCACCGGCCGGGGTGCGTCGTAGCCCTCCGGCGAGACGGGCCGCCGCAGCGCCGGGTGGCGTTCCAGGACGGCCGCGAGGGCGGCCGAGAGCGCGGCCGGGTCGACGGCCGTCCGGCAGCGCAGCAGGACGGACTGGTTCCAGTGCCGCAGGTCGTCGACGGACTTCTGGCGGTACAACCACCGCTGGGCGGGCGCGAGTTGACTCCCCCGGTCGCCGCTTCCGGCCTGCCCGGCCTGCCCGGCCGGAGCGGCGGCCGGAACCGGAACGGCTGCGGCGGCCGCGGCCAGGCCGTGCGCGGTCGGGTGCCGGTAGAAGTCGTCGTAGTGGACGCGCAGGCCCGACCGGCGCAGGAAGGCGACGGTGCGCATGGCGAGGATGGAGTCCCCGCCGAGGTCCAGCACGTCGGTGTGCGGCCCGACCCCGGGCAGGCCCAGTGCGGCCGCCCAGAACCCGGCGATCGACCGGGCCAGCGCGTCCCCGTCCGACGGCGGCCCCGACTCCGCCCGGGCCTCGACCAGTTCGGCGACCAGCTCGGCCAGCCGCTCCCGGTCGAGCTTGCCGTTCGGCCCGACCGGGAACTCCGGCAGGGTCAGGATCGGCTGCGGCACGGAGTAGCCGGGCAGTCGGTCGCGCAGGTAGGAGCCGATCCCGGCCAGCCCGGCGCCGTCGGCCGACAACCGTACGGCGGCCAGGAGTTGGTTCCCCACGGCGGTCTCCCGGACCAGCACCGCGGACCGGGCGACGCCCGGGAAGTCGTCCATCGCCCGCTCGATCTCGGCGAGGTCGACCCGGTAGCCCCGGATCTTGACCTGGCGGTCCACCCGGCCGAGGAAGACCAGGCTCCCGTCCGCCCGGCGGCGGCACAAGTCGCCGGTGCGGTACATGCGTTCACCGTCGTGGCGGACGAAGCCGCGCGCCGTCTCGGCGGGCCGGCCGAAGTAGCCGGCGCTGACGCCCCGCCCGCCGATCAGCAGCTCCCCCACCGCACCGTCGGACACCGGCCGCCCGTCGCCGTCCCGCCGGGTGAGCCGCACCTCTCCGATCCCGGTGCCGATCGGGACGGTCGGCTCCTCGGCCGGCAGCGGGCGGGCGGGGGCGGCGAGGAAGCAGGTGGCGCCGACGGTCGTCTCGGTCGGGCCGTAGTGGTTGACCAGCCGGGCGGTGACACCGGTGTCGAGCAGGGCGGCCGCGAGCGGGCGCGGCAGCGCCTCACCGCCGAGCAGCACGGTGTGCAGGGGCGGGGCGTCGCCGGGCCGGCCCTCCAGCAGGACGGTCAGGTGCGAGGGGGTGGTCTTCAGCACGGACACCCCGGCGCGCCGCAGCGACGCCCAGAACGCCTCCGGGTCGCGCACCTCGCCGTCCGGCACCACGTGCACCGAACCGCCGACCGCGAGGGCCAGCAGCCAGGCGGTGTGGCCGAGGTCGGCGGCCAGCGTGGTGACGTGCGCGACGCACGGGGCGTCGGCCTCGGTGAAACCCAGCCGGTCGGCCAGCGCCCGCGCGTAGTGCACCGCGTTGGCGTGGGTGACGGCCACCGCCTTGGGCTCACCGCTCGACCCCGAGGTGAAGGACAGGTACGCGGGGTCCTCGGCCGCACCGAGCATCAGCTCCTCGGCCCCGCAGAGCATGAGGTCACCGGCCCTACCGGGCATGAGGCCACCGGCCCCGCCGGGCACGAGGCCACCGGTCGTACCTAGCGCGCTGCCCGGTGCGTCGGGCAGGCCCTCGGGCCCGGCCAGCCGGTCGACGTCCACCACCTCGGCCGGATGGCCCTCCGGCCCGGGGAAGGCCGCCTCGGTGCTGAGCACCCGGCCGATCCGGACGCCCGCCAGCCGCCGGGCGAGGTCGGCCGGCGACCAGTCCGGGTCGGCCATCACCGCGGCCGCGCCCGAGCGCAGCACGCCGTGCAGCAGCACCAGCATGCGGGCGTCCCGGGGCCCGAGCAGGGCGACCCGGTCGCCCGGGCCGGTGCCGGACGCGGCCAGCCGGGCCGCGATCCGGCCCGCCGCGGCGTCGAGGGTGCGGTAGTCGAGGGTGCGGTCGCCGTCGGTCAGGGCGGTCCGGTCCGGGTGCTCCCGGGCGAGCCGTATCAGGAACCCGGAGAGCGACCGGGTGGGCGACGCGGCCTGGTTGGACGGCGTGGACGATGCGGACGGCGTGGACCGGACGTGCTGCGTCGCGAAGGTCACTCCGGCTCGCCTCCCGTCCGGGCCGCCCGCCCGGCGCGGACCGACCCGGTCGCGTGCGGGTCCACGACCAGGGGGTCACCCGCGAGGAACGCGTCCAGGCGGGGCCGGTCGGGCAGGCGTCCGGCCAGCTCCCAGGCCAGCATGCGGTGCAGGCCGTCGATGTGGATCAGTCCCTCCCGGACCAGCAGGTCCGTGTAGTCGGAGTGCTCGACCGCGCCGGTGCTCAGGTAGACCGGAGTGAACGGGGCCCACCGCAGCAACCGGAGCTTGGCGGCGCAGACCGGGTTCGCGGCCGACCAGGCGACCTCGTCGGAGCGGATGCGCACGGCCGCCTCGGCCACCGTCAGGCCGGAGCGGGGCACGAGTTCACGCGCGCCGCCCTCGCTCAGGTGCCAGGGCAGGACGACGCCGAGGACGTCCGAGCGCGAGAGCCGGACGCGCCACCAGCCGCCGGGGATCCGGCCGGCGCGTTCGACGTTCTCCTCGCCGTCCCGGTTGCTGTTCGCCTCGTGGGTGCGCTCCACCGGGTGGTCCCGCAGGTAGGCGTGGTGGACCTCGGCGTAGGCGACGGCGGTGACGATCTCCACGCGGTGCTCCTCAGACAGTTCCGATCAGGCTGTTCCGATCAGACGGTTCTCGCCAGACGGTTCTCGCCGGACAGTTCTCGTCAGACAGTTCTCGCCGGACAGTTCCGGTCAGGCGGTTCCGACGTACTCGGTGAAGTGCCGTTCCGCGAACAGCTCCGGCCACCGGCCCTCCGCCAGGCCGAGTTCACGGGCCCGGGCGAGCATCAGCCGCCAGTGCGGCTTCACCGGACGCCAGCGCGCCCCCACCTGGCAGTAGGACGCGTCGATGAAGTACCGGGGCCTGCCCGGGCCGTCCGGCGCCGGTCTGCGGGTGTGGAACAGCGCCGAGTTGAGCAGCACCGTGGAGCCGGGCGGCAGCCGGTCGATGACCACCTCGCCGGGCAGTTCGGCGGTGCCGTGGTGGGCGTACGCGGTCTTCCCGACGGTACGCCGGTGCGAGCCGGGCAGGACGGCCAGGCTGCCGACCTTCTCGTCCAGGCCGCCGAGGTAGTGCAGCGCGTGGACCATCAGCAGCGACGGGTCGGCGCGGTCGTTGGGCTCGCAGTCGTGGTGCCAGGCCTTGCCGGGGATCCCCGGGGCCTGGCGGTCGCTGTGCAGGTGGTGGAAGACGAAGGACGGCCCCATCAGACCGGACAGCGTCCGCAACAGCGGTGGGTGGGTGAGGAGTTCGCCGTGGGCCGGCAGTTCCAGCTCCAGCACCGGGGGCGGGCCGTGCCGGGCGGGGTCGGTGCAGGCGGCGATCGAGCGGGCCCGTAGGCCCTCGTCCACCCAGCGGTCCACCTCGGGGGCGAGCCTGGCCCCGAGCGGTTCCGGCACCAGGCCGGGCAGGACCAGGTATCCGGACTCCAGGAACTGGCGGTGTTGCTCGGTGTCTAGGGCCTTACGCCCTCCGGAAGTCTGCGTCACCGAACCGGCCCCCTCCTTCCGGATGACGGGTCGCACAGTCGGGCACGGCGGATCGGACCTGAACAGGTTCGGGTTCTATGAAACGCACGGGATCATCCAGACCTCGGGTGGCGCCGGGTTCGTCCGTCGTCGCCACAGCTGACACACGTTCACCACGAAAGGGCACGAGTTGATCACGCAAGGTAGTCCGCTGAGGAGTATGAACCGTTGATCGTGTCCACCACAAGACCACCGCCGACTCCTGGACACCTTCCCGCCACCGTGACGTTCAGCTCCAGCCACCAATCGACCCGTTCCCCACCCGAAACTCCGGACCCATTGCGCCCCGGTGATTCGCCGCTGGCACAGCGGATGCGGCACAGTGACGTCATGAGCGGCGACACCAGGAGTCACGAGAGCGCCGGGCGGGGCCCCGTGACCAGGCGCCGTCCGGTCCAGCAGCGCAGCCAGGAGCGGTACGGCCGGATCCTCGACGCCTGCGCCGGGCTGCTCGACGAGGTCGGCGCCACCGCGCTCACTACCAAGGAGGTCGCCCAGCGCGCCCAGGTGCCGATCGGCACCCTGTACCAGTTCTTCGCCGGCAAGGAGGACCTGCTGGCCGCCCTCGCCGGCCGCAACCTCGACCGCTACCTCCAGCGGCTCGACCACCGGCTGGCGACCGCCGCGCCCCTCGGCCCGGCCGGGTTCACCGACCTCGCGGTGGAGGAGTTCGTCGCGATGAAACGCGCGGTGCCCGGCTTCGGCCAGCTCGACTTCGGCCTCGCCGACGCGACCGCCCCCGCCGGGCTGCGGGACGACCGGCACCTGCTCGACCCGGGCGTGGACAACAACACCGCCGTCGCGCTGCGCCTCCAGGCGCTCGGCGGCGAGGTGTTCGCCACCGGCGACCCGGCGGCGCTCACCCTCGCCCTGCGGGTCGCCCTGGAGGCCGCCGACGCGGTGCTCAAGCTGGCCTTCCGCGGCGATCCGCAGGGCGATCCGGCGCTGATCGCCGAGTGCAAGCGGCTGGTCCGCGGCTACCTCGCGGAGCAGCCGCCCGCCCGCTGAGACCGGTCCCCGCACGTCCCTCGGGTCCCGCCCCGCTCCCGCGTCCCGCCCGCCCGCGCCGTTGCGAGCCCGCCTCCGCCGCAGCACAGTGGAAGGCGGAACGGCCGCAGAGGCGGCCGCCACGACCCGAGGAGCAGACCATGCACGCAGCGGTAGGTGACCAGCTCCACATCCACAGCAGGTCGGTGGGCATGACGGACCAGAAGGGCGAGATCGTCGAGGTGCGCGGCACCGACGGCGAACCGCCGTACATGGTCCGTTTCGAGGACGGCCACGAGGGCCTGGTCTACCCCGGCCCCGACTGCGCCATCGAGCACCGCCCGGCGGACCGCTGACCGACTCCCCCGCCGCCCCGCCCCCCACCCGGGCGAGGTGGTGAGCAGCGGTGTCCGCCCCCACGGCCCCGCTGCCCGGAACGCTCGCCGGGCTCGCCGGGCTCGCGCCACTGCTGGACCACTACGGGTACCTCGCGGTGGCGCTGCTCGTGCTGCTCGACAACTGCGGCATCCCGGTGACCGGGCAGACCGCCTTGGTGCTCGCCTCCGTGTACGCAGGCACCGACACCGAGTAACCAGGTAACCAGGCCGGGCAGCCGGCCCATCCGGGTGGCCGGGTGGCCGCGCGGCTCAGCGCAGCGGGAACACCTCGAACGACGCCGCGAACCGCACCCCGAGCCGGCCGCCCGCTCCCCGCCCGGCCCCCTCCAGGAACTCGCGCGCGTCCGCCATCGCCCCGCCCAGCCCGGCCAGGTACGCCTTGTGCTCCTCCAGCGAGGCCACGCCCAGGTCGAAGTGCTCGGTGGTGTCCACCGCGTGACCCGACTCCGGCGAGGCCGCCGCCCACACCTGCCGGACGCCGTTCCACGGCTCGTGGCCCTCGGCCAGCAGCTCCCGGAACACCCACCGGTTGCCGGCGTCCCGAGCCGCGTCCAGGGCGGCCCGCCCGACCGCGATGTGGTCGGCCTGGTTGGGGACGGTCCCGCCGTAGGTCTCCCGGAAGTTGCTGGTGATCACGATGTCCGGCCGGTGCCGGCGCACCGCCCGGGCGATGTCGCGGCGCAGCGGCAGCCCGTACTCCACCGTCCCGTCCGGATGCCCGAGGAACTCGACCACGTCGACGCCGACCACCCGCGCCGAGGCGATCTGTTCCGCCTCCCGCAGCGGCCCGCACTCCTCGGGGTTCATCGAGTCGATCCCGGCCTCGCCGCTGGTGACCATCACGTAGACGACCTTCTTGCCCTGCGACGTCCACCGCGCGACGGCCGCGGCGGCGCCGTACTCCATGTCGTCCGGGTGGGCGACGACGGCCAGCGCGGTCTGCCAGTCCTCGTCGACGGGCTGGTAGGGCTCGACGGCCTGCTCACTCATGGTGCTCGTCCCTCTCGGTGCAGCTCACAGTCGCATGGTCATACGGTCGTTCCGCAGGCGACTCTAGAAGACCCCCACACCCACACCCCGTCGGACACCCTCCCAGGCCGGCCGGGTTGCCCCTGACGCACGGGTCAGGGGTTAGCGTCCGGGCACCCGCGGCGGATCGGCCGCCGCGTCGGTTCTGGAGGAGTGCTGCGATGACGCTGCCCACGCCGGCCCGGGTCGTCCGGTTGGTCACCGAGCCGGGCGGGTTGCCCGGGCCCGGGGACTTCGCGGTGGTGGAGGAGCCGTTGCCGGCGCCGGGGACGGGCGAGGTGGTCGTCCGCAATCGGGCCTTCCTGGTCTTCCCGGGCCTGCGCACGCTGATCGGGGGCGAGCTCACAGGGGCGCCGTTGCCGGCGATCGGGCCCGGGGACGCGCTGTACGGGCCGGCCCTCGGGGAGGTGCTGGCCGCTCCGGCGGGCGGGCACCTTCGGCCGGGCGACCTGGTCACCCACCTGCGGGGGTGGCGGGACCTCGTGGTCGCGGACGCCGCAGGGTTCACTCCGGTCGACCCGGGGTTCCCGGACCCGGTGGCGCTGCTCTCCCCCGGCACGGCCGCCTACGGCGGGCTGACCCGCAGCGCCGGGGTACGCCCGGGGGACGTGGTGCTGGTGACCGGCGCGGCGGGCGCGGTCGGCACGCTGGCCGGGCAGGTCGCCCGGCTGCTGGGCGCCTCCCGGGTGATCGGCACCACCGGCTCCCCCGCCAAGGCGAAGCGGCTCACCGCCGAACTCGGCTACGACGCGGTACTGCTGCGCGGCGAGCGGCCGTTCGCCGCGCAGCTGGCCGAGGCCGCGCCGGAGGGCGTCGACGTGCTGCTGGACCTGGTCGGCGGGGAGCAGCTGACGGCCGCCGTCGACGCGGCCCGGCCGGGGGCCCGGTTCGCCCTGGTCGGCGCGCTGTCCGGGCAGTTGGCACCGGAGCGGCGGGGCGGCAGTTCGCCGGCTCTGGTGGACAGCTTCCGGGTGATCATGCTGGGCCTGACCCTGCGCGGCTTCACCGGCGTGGACCAACCGGACCTGGAGGCCGAGTGGCGGCAGCGGTTCGGCGGCTGGCTGCGCACCGGCGAGATCGTCTTCCCGTCGACGCGGGTGGCGGGCATCGACCAGGCGCCGCAGGCGTTGCGGAGGTTGTTCGACGGGGACACCTTCGGGGCGACGATCGTCGACCTCGCATAGCACCGAGGAGGAACGGCCATGCGGATCGGGGACGCGGCGGCAGCGGCGGGCACCACGCCCAGGGCACTGCGCTTCTACGAGCAGCGGGGGCTGCTGCCGCCGCCGCCCCGGTCCGCCTCGGGCCAGCGCGAGTACGGGCCGACCGAGGTCGCCCGGGTGCGGGCGATCCGCCGGCTGCTGGCCGTCGGGCTGACCGTCGACGACCTGGCCAGCCGCCCGCACCGCCTGGACCTGCTCACTGAGGAGCCGCCGCGCCGCTGCTCGGACTCCCCCGGCCTGGAGACCTTCGCCCCGGTGGTCACCGCCCGGCTCGCCGCCCTGGACGCCGAGATCGCCCGGCTGACCGCCCTGCGCGAGCGCCTCGCCCGGCACGTCGCCGCCGGGGGCGCGGACCTGCCGGGCTGACCCGGTCCACCATCCGGAACACGGCTCGCCCGGAACGCGGCTCGGGCGGGGGGCGCGCCGCC